>NZ_JBDJMI010000004.1:0-50000 GCF_039673825.1 Luteimonas sp. TWI662
TCCTGCGGCCCCTCTCTGTAATGTCGCCCCCTACAATCCACCCCCCCCCCCGGGTTCTTGGCCAAACAAAAACGGCCCCGCACAAGGCGGGGCCGCTGGGCACGCTCTGGGAGAGAGAGGATCAGAAGCGTGCGCCGATACCCACACCCACGGTCCACGGGTCGAGCTTGAGGTCGCGCTGCACCGTCTGGCCGGCCTGCTTGACGTCCGCACGGCTGCGCAGGTAGCGCGCATCGGCACGGGCGAACCAGGTGGAGTTGATGTTCATATCGACACCGACCGTGCCGATCGCGCCCTTGGGCGTGGTCAGGCTGACATGGTCACCACCGCCGCCGAGGTCTTCCCTGCTGATGTTGGACTGGTGGTAGCCCAAACCGACGAACGGACGGAAGGTGTTGTCGACGTCACCGAAGTGGTACTGGCCGCTCAGCGCGATGGGCTGCTGCTCGACAGTGCCGATCTTGCCGCCGTCCTGCTTGACGCGATGATCGAACGAATCGAGTGCGCCCCACAGCTCGGCGCTGATGTTGTCGGTGAAGTTGTATGACACCGAGGCGGTCGGCGCCGGGCCGCCATCGACCTTCAGCCCGTTGTTCCGCTCGCTGTCGTTGGTCGGCTGCAGCAGCGTGACGCCGCCGACGACCGAGAAACGCTTGCCGGCCGCGGTGTCGGTGTCCTGGGCGAAGGCCGCGGACGAGACCGCGAGCGATGCCAGGGTGGCGAGGATGAGGCTGCGCTTGTTGAGGATGGACGCGTTCGGCTTCATGGGGGAGTTCTCCTTATGCTTGTTGCCTTTGGCGCCGGCAGCGCGAACGCGCCGGCGGGATTCTCGCGGTCGGGACCGGAAGTCCTGTCGCGACCCTCCTCTTCGGGAAGGCGCGGCCATGCTGTCTGGGTCATCCTGAATCGGCGATTTGCGCTATCTGAAGCGTTCCTGACGCTTCACGCCGGCTTCGGAAATCTGCGCAGCGCGTTCATCGCAAGGCCCGTTGCCAAGCGGGTTCGTCGGGCGCGGGCCACAACCACCGTGGCTGTACCCCAGACGAACGCCATGGACGCGACGCAATGTTCCGCGATCGACTTGGGTGCCCGATGCGGCATCACGGCAGTTGGCGCCGGACCTGCGGGGCGCCACAATAGTGGGTCACGAGATGCTCGGAGGGCCGCATGGCCGACCTGAAAGAAGCGCGCGTTCCCGACATTGGCGGGTATGACGATGTCCCGGTGATCGAGGTGCTGGTCGCCGTCGGCGATACGGTGTCGGTCGACCAGGGCCTGGTCACGCTGGAATCGGACAAGGCCACGATGGAAGTGCCCTCGACCGTCGCCGGTGTGGTCCGGGAACTGAAGGTCAAGGTCGGCGACAGCCTGTCGGAAGGCAGCGTGGTCGCGCTCATCGAGGCCCAGGGTGACGCGGCTGATGCATCTCCCCCGCAAGCGGGGGAGGTCGACGCGCGCAGCGCGTCGGGTGGGGGCACGGCGCAGGACAAAGGCGGCACGGCACCCGCCCCAGCCTCCGCTGCCAGCGGGACCGCGCGTGAAGAAGCGCCCCAGGCGCCGGCCGGCGGCGGTGGCACGCAGGAATCGAAGGTGCCCGACATCGGTGGCTACGACGACGTGCCGGTGATCGAGGTGCTGGTGGCCGTCGGCGACACCGTGGCCAAGGACCAGGGCCTGGTCACGCTGGAATCGGACAAGGCCACGATGGAGGTGCCGGCCGCGGTCGCCGGCGTGATCAAGGAATTGAAGGTCAAGGTCGGCGACACCCTGTCGGAGGGCAGCGTGGTCGCGGTCATCGAGGCCCAGGGTGATACGGCGCAGGAGCGCGCGGCTGATGCATCTCCCCCGCGAGCGGGGGAGGTCGACGCGCGGAGCGCGTCGGGTGGGGGCGGGGCCGCCGCGCCCGCCAAGTCCAAGGACGACAGCGCGGTCGAGCCGGTCGCGCCGCAGGCCAAGGCCGATCCGATCGCGCAGGCCTCGATGGACCATCGGCCGGCCGGCAGCGGCCAACCGCCGGTCCGTTTCGATGCCGAGGCGATCCTGCCGGGCAACGTGCCCTACGCCAGCCCCGCGGTGCGGCTGTTCGCACGCGAGCTCGGCGTCGATCTGGCCCAGGTGCGCGGGACTGCACGCGCCGGGCGCATCACGCGCGAGGACGTGCAGCAGTTCGTCAAGGGCGTGCTGGCCGGCGGTGGCGCCTCGAAGGCCGGTGCACCGGCCGCGGCCGGCGGCGGCCTGAACCTGCTGCCGTGGCCGAAGGTCGACTTCGCCAAGTTTGGCGAGGTCGAGGTCCAGGAACTGGGCCGCATCCAGAAGATCTCGGCCGCCAACCTCGCGCGCAACTGGGCGATGATCCCGCACGTCACGCAGCACGACGATGCCGACATCACCGATCTGGAAGCGCTGCGCGTGCAGCTCAACAAGGAGAATGAGAAGGCCGGCATCAAGCTGACCATGCTCGCGTTCCTGATCAAGGCTTCGGTCGCGGTGCTCAAGCAGTACCCGCGCTTCAACAGCTCGCTCGACGCGGCCGGCGAGACGCTGACGCTCAAGAAGTACTTCCACATCGGTTTCGCCGCCGACACGCCCAACGGGCTGGTCGTGCCGGTGATCCGCGACGCCGACAAGAAGGGCGTGCTGGAGATCTCCCAGGAGATGTCGGCGCTGGCCAAGAAGGCGCGCGACGGCAAGCTCGGCCCGGCGGACATGCAGGGCGGGTGTTTTTCGATCAGTTCGCTGGGCGGCATCGGCGGCACCAGCTTCACCCCGATCGTCAACGCGCCGGAAGTGGCGATCCTGGGCGTGTCGAAGTCGGCGATCAAGCCGGTCTGGGACGGCAAGCAGTTCCAGCCGCGCCTGATCCTGCCGCTGTCGCTGTCCTACGATCACCGGGTCATCGACGGCGCCGCGGCCGCGCGCTTCACCGCGACGCTGGCGCAGTTGCTCGGCGATATGCGCCGGGTGCTGCTGTAAGAACCCGCTCAATGTCCTGCTGCGCTTGCCATCCGACGCGCGTGCGGTGCTCGGCATGCTCACGTACCCCACGTACGCTGCGCTTCCTGCCCGCCGCCACGCGCCACTTGGCGGTGCTCGCGACGGACCTTGACCGGGTGCAACGCAAGCACTGGTTGCCGGCATGAGCGATCCGTCCACGCGCGAGCGGGCGCGATTGACGTTGCGCCATGCCGGCATCGCCGATATTCCGGCGATCGTCGCACTGAGCGAGCGCGTCTACGGACGCGACAACGGCTACACGGCCGAGATGCTCAACGGCCAGATCGCACAGTTTCCGCAGGGCGTGTTCGTGGCGTTCTACGACGGCGTTGCGGTCGGCTACTGCGGCACGTTCCGCATCGACGAGCGCACCGCGATGGCGCCGCACCGCTGGCTGGAGATTTCCGGCGGCGGCTATGCCTCGCGGCATCTGTCGACCGGCGACTGGCTCTACGGCATGGAGGTCTGCGTCGACCCCGACCATCGCGGGTTGCGCATCGGCCGCCGGCTCTACGAGCTGCGCAAGCGGCTGTGCCAGGAGCTGCGGCTCAAAGGCATCGTGTTCGGCGGACGGCTGCCGGGCTTTTCGCGCCGCGCCCGTACCTATCGCGGCGACGTGCGCGCGTATGTCGCCGACGTGTGCGCCGGGCGCATCCGCGACCGCGCGCTGAGCTTCCAGCTGCGCAACGGCTTCGAGCTGATCGGCGTGTTGCCCGGCTACCTGCCGCAGGACACCGAATCGGCCGGCTACGCCGCGCACCTGGTCTGGCGCAATCCCAAGATCGACCCGGACGCCGACCCGCGCGGCACCGCGCGCCCGTTGCCCGATTCGGTCCGCGTGGCGACCGTGCAGTACCAGCAGCGCCGCGTGGCATCGTTCGAAGAGTTCGCCACCCAGGTCGAGTATTTCGTCGACATCGCGGCCGACTACCGCGCCGACTTCGTGGTCTTCCCCGAGCTGTTCACGCTGCAGCTGCTGTCGGTGGAGAACAAGCCGCTGTCGCCGGTCGACTCGCTGCTGGCGCTGACCGGTTACACCGAGCGTTTCGCCCAACTGCTGTGCGAGTTGGCGGTTCGCCACAACATCAACATCATCGGCGGCTCGCATCCGACCCGGACCAGCGACGACGACGACGGCAAGGTGCGCAACATCTGCTACGTCGCGCTGCGCGACGGCTCGCTGCATACCCGCGACAAGCTGCACCCCACGCCCAACGAGCGCACCTGGTGGGGGATCGGCGGCGGCGACAGCGCCCAGGCGATCATGACCGACTGCGGCCCGATCGGAGTGATGATCTGCTACGACAGCGAATTCCCCGAGCTTGGCCGGCACCTGGTCGACCAGGGCGCGATGATCCTGTTCGTGCCGTTCTGCACCGACACCCGCGAAGGCTACCTGCGGGTGCGCTACTGCTCGCAGGCGCGCGCGGTGGAGAACCAGTGCTACGTGGTGCTGTCGGGCAACGTCGGCAACCTGCCGGGCGTGAACAACTTCGATATCCAGTACGCGCAGAGCTGCATCCTCACACCCTGCGATTTCCCGTTCGCGCGCGACGGCGTCGCCGCCGACACCACGCCCAATGTCGAGCAGGTGGCGTTCGCCGACCTGCGCCTCAACGATCTGACGGTTGCGCGCAACGACGGCACCGTGCAGAACCTCAACGACCGCCGCCATGACCTGTATACGCTGAGCTGGGCCCGGCGCCCGGCATCGCGCGTGGCGGTGCCAGAACAGACGCAACCCCCGGAGAACGCGTGATGGCCAAGACCCTCGAAGTGACAGTCCCCGACATCGGCGGCTACGACGACGTGCCGGTGATCGAGGTGCTGGTCGCCGTCGGCGACACCGTCGCCAAGGACCAGGGCCTGGTCACGCTGGAATCGGACAAGGCGACGATGGAAGTGCCGTCCTCGCACGCGGGCGTGATCAAGGCGCTGAAGGTCAAGGTCGGCGACACGCTGTCGGAAGGCAGTGTGGTCGCGGTGATTGAAGCCGAGGGCGACACCGACGGCGATGCCAAGCCGGCTGCGGGATCTGCCAGCAAGGCGCCCCCACCCCAGCCCGCCCCCGCGAACGGGGGCGGCAGCAAGCGCGAGGCACCGGGCAGCCATCCGCCGGTCGCGCGCTCGCATCGCGCGCCGGCCGAGCCTGACGCGGTGAAGGCCGCCCCGTCGTCGGGCCGCAAGGCTGACGTGGAGTGCCGCATCGTCGTGCTCGGCTCCGGCCCCGGCGGCTATACCGCCGCGTTCCGCGCCGCCGATCTCGACCTGGACACTGTGCTGATCGAGCGTTACGACACGCTCGGCGGTGTCTGCCTCAACGTCGGCTGCATCCCCTCGAAGGCCCTGCTGCACGCGGCCGACGTCATCGACCAGGCGCAGCACGCTAGCGACTACGGCGTGGCGTTCGGTGCCCCGAAGATCTCGCTCGACAAGCTGCGCAGCTACAAGGACAAGGTCGTCGGCCAGCTGACCAAGGGCCTGGCCGGGATGGCCAAGCAGCGCAAGGTACGGGTGGTCGCCGGCACCGGCACCTTCGTGTCGCCGAACGAAATCGAGGTGGTCGCCCAGGACGGCAAGACCACGCTGGTGCGATTCGAGCAGTGCATCATCGCCGCCGGCTCGCAGGCGCTCAAACTCCCGGGCTTTCCCTGGGACGACCCGCGCGTGATGGATTCGACCGATGCGCTGGAGCTGGCCGAGGTGCCCAAGCAGTTGCTGGTCGTGGGCGGCGGCATCATCGGTCTGGAGATGGCCACCGTGTACCGCGCGCTCGGCGCGCAGGTCACCGTGGTCGAACTCGCCGACCAGCTGATGCCCGGCGCCGACAAGGATCTGGTCAAGCCGTTGGCCGACCGGCTCAAGAAGCAGGGCGTATCGGTGCACTTGAAGACCAAGGTCGTCGAGGCCAAGCCGGAGAAAACCGGCATCGTCGTCGCGTTCGATGGCGAGAGCATTCCCGACACGACGCTGTACGACCGCGTGCTGGTCGCCGTCGGCCGCTCGCCCAACGGCGCCAAGATCGGCGCCGACAAGGCCGGCGTGCGGGTGGGCGAACGCGGCTTCATCCAGGTCGACGCGCAGATGCGCACCAACGTGCCGCACATCTTCGCGATCGGCGATCTGGTCGGCCAGCCGATGCTCGCCCACAAGGCCACGCACGAGGGCAAGCTCGCGGCCGAGGTCGCGGCGGGCGAAAAGAAGGAATGGGTCGCGCGGGTGATTCCGTCGGTGGCCTACACCGACCCGGAGATCGCCTGGGTCGGCATCACCGAGACCGAAGCCAAGGCCAAGGGGCTCAAGGTGGGCGTGGGCAAGTTCCCGTGGGCGGCCAGCGGCCGTGCGATCGGCCTGGGTCGCACCGAGGGTTTCACCAAGCTGGTGTTCGACGAGGCCACGCATCGGATCGTCGGTGCCGGCATCGTCGGCGTGCATGCCGGCGATCTGATCGCCGAAGCTGCGCTGGCGATCGAAATGGGGGCCGAAGTCGCCGACATCGGCCACACGATCCATCCCCATCCCACGCTCAGCGAATCGGTGGCGATGGCCGCCGAGGTCTACGACGGCACGATCACCGATCTCTACCTGCCCAAGCGCAAGTAGTCGTCCAGCGCGGCGGATGCCGCGCATGCCGGTGCGTGCGTGCCGATGAACCGGGCAAGCCGCCGGCGCCATCGATCGACGGTGCCGCGCGGCCGGAGCGGGGCCTGTGTACGGCGTGCACGGGCCAGTGGCGGCGTCGACGCGATGCGTGCGGACAGCGCGCAGATCCGGCTTGCGGGCAAGTGCCCGACAGGCCGTGGAAGCGCGGAACCGAAAGACGCCTGTCAGGACACGAGTGCCGGCCGGGATGTTTGAATTGCTGTGCGATCGGCGCCGGCATCTCCAGGCCCGGTCGCGACAGGAACAAGCTCGCAGCCGCGCTTGCATGCCCGCAACTGTTCCGGTCGCGCGCGGCCAACGGGCGATACGCGACGGCGCCGTTTTGTTGCAGTGCATGGTGACAACGCCGGCCGTCCGCTATACACCTGCGTCCGAATGGTAGCGCTATCAGCCGGCTGCCTTTCGTGACACGTGGGTGAGCTGGGGGGCAGTGCGCCAGGCAGGGGGCCTGGATGCGGTGCGGGGTGAAGAAGGCCGTTTCGCCAGGATCGTTTGCACGACACAGCAAACGGGTGCTGCCGTGTTGGGGCGCCCGTTGCGGTGGGAAACGGACGCTTCGTCGAGCCCGAGCGCGCACGCGAGGTACAGAGGTCGGTAGTGCCGGATCCGCTGCCTGCGGAGACGGATCGTGACGTACGCCGGGAGCCGCCAGCTCGCGGTTGTTCCCATTCCGATGCTGAGGACCCGTCAATGAGCAAGAAGTTCAGGCGTTTGAAGTCGACGGCAATGTTCACCTTCGTGGGGGGGGTGCTGATCATCAACCCCGCGTTCGCACAACAACCGCCGACGCCGCCCAATCCGAGTGCGGACACACGTGCCGCCGCCGAGCCGCAGGACGCCACGACGCTCGATGCGGTCGTGGTCAGTGGCATCCGCAACAGCCTCAGCCAGGCGATGGACACCAAGCGCGACGCGGCGGGCGTGATCGATGTGATCAGCGCCGAGGACATCGGCAAGTTCCCCGACACCAATCTCGCCGAGTCGCTGCAGCGCATCACCGGCATCTCGATCGAGCGCCGTGACGGCGAAGGCGCGCAGGTCACGGCCCGCGGCTTCGGGCCGCAGTTCAACATGGTCACCCTCAACGGTCGCCAGGTGCCCGGCGCGGACGCCTTCGGCGCCGCCGGTCAGGTGGCGATCGGTGGCGTGGACGGCGGGACGCGCGCCTTCAACTTCGCGCAGTTGGCGGCCGAATCGATCAGCGGCATCGAGGTGTACAAGACCAGCCAGGCGCACGTGCCGAGCGGCGGTATGGGCGCGACCATCAACATCCTCACCGACAGGCCCTTCAACCACACGGGCATCGTCGCCAGCGCCGGCGCCAAGGCGGTATCGGATCGCAGCCAACTGTTCGACGACGACTTGACCCCCGAACTGTCGGGGATCTTCAGCTACACCAACGCCGACCGGACCTTCGGCGTGGGCTTGAGCGGCAGCTACCAGAAGCGCAAGGGCGGCTCGGTGCAGGCCACCGAGAACTATTGGAACGTCCAGCCGTGGACGGGCACGATGCCGGGCAATCCGCAGGTGACCAACGCGCCGGGCGTCGGCGACCTCTACGCGCGCCCCAACGACCTGCGCTACGCGTTTTCCGAGTTCGACCGCGAGCGCATCAACGGTCAGGCGGTGCTGCAGTTCGCGCCTACCGACAGCCTGACCCTGACCCTCGACTACACCTACTCCACCAACGAGATCACCGAAAATCGCGGCGAGCAGGGCATGTGGCTGCAGAACAGCGACTACACCCATGTCGAGTTCGACACCTCCGGTGCGGTGGCCACGCCGATCTACATCCGCGAGATCGCCGGCACCAAGGATTTCGGCCTCGAGCAACAGCGCAGCATGCAGAAGTATCGGCTGGGCTCGCTGGGCTTCAACGCGGTCTGGGACGTCAACAGTGATTTCCGGCTGAGCTTCGACGCGCACAACTCCAAGACCGAGAGCCTGCCCAATGATCCGCTCACCGGTGGCGGCTCGATCTTCATGAGCGTGGCGGGCACCAACAACTGCACCACCGGGCCCCATTGCGGCGGCTCGTGGGTGCAGGAGCTGGTCTTCAACAACGGCCTGCCGGTGGGCACCCAGACGTGGTACCCCACCACCGCCGATGCGATGGCCGGGACCAACGGGGTCGTCAATCCCGGCTTCGTCGCCGGCGAGATCGGCTCCCAGGTGCTGCGCGTCAATGCGCAGACCCAGGTCAGCGAAATCGAGCAGGCCCGGCTCGACGGCGAATGGATGTTCGATCAGGGCCGCTTCCAGTTCGGCGTGGATTCCAGCACCGCGAAGACCCATCGCCTGCAGGCGGCGGAGGCGTATTCGACGCTGGGCGACTGGGGCGTGGCCAACGTCGATGGGGATGTGGCAGGCGGCTTGATGGATCTGCTGCAGCCGCTCGACCTGGTGGGCCTGTTCCACGGGCGCAGCATCAGCAGTTGGCCGGCCTGGCGGGGCAATGCCGGTGCGCTGGCCCAATGGGCACGGGGGCAGTACGGCGTCGGCCTGGGCGTGAGCCCGCAGAATGCGGCGGACAACCGGGTGGAGGAGAAGACCCGCTCGGCCTACATGCAGGTCTCGCTGGACGGCGAACTGGGCGGCTTCACCACCAATACCCGCATCGGTGTGCGCTACGAGACCACCGATGTCGTCTCCACGTCGGTCATCGCCACCCCCGAGGCGATCGAGTGGCAATCCAACAACGATTTCCGCATCGTGCTGTCCGATCAACTCGAACCCTTCAGCGAGTCGAGCAGTTACAGCTACATCCTGCCGAACCTGGATTTCAGCATCGACTTCACCGACCAGCTCAAGGGCCGGGCCTCGTTCGGCAAGAGCATCGCGCGCGCGCCCTACGGCAATCTCTATGCAGGCCCCGGCGCGCAGCAGCCCTTCGGCTCGGTCCTGCTGGACCCGTCCAGCCGGGCCAGCGGCAACGCGCAGAATCCGTCGCTCAAGCCGCTGGAGTCGGACAACCTCGACTTCGCGCTGGAATGGTACTTCGCCGAATCGAGCTACGTCTCGCTGACCTACTGGAACAAGTCGGTCAGCAACTTCGTCGGCAATACGGTGAGCCAGGAGTCCCTTTACGGCTTGACCGACCCGACCTCCGGGCCCGACGCCCAGGCCGCGCTGGCGTTCTTGCAGAGCGCGCAGTGCCGCGAGCAGGTGGGGCCGGCCAACGCGGCGGCGTGCTCGGGCAATGACACCTCGCTGTTCACCGCGCTGGCGCTGCTGCGCAACGATCCAGCGGGTCTGGGCGCGTTCAACGGCACCGGTGCCCAGGCGCTGGCGACCGAGGCCGCCTACGACCTGTACGGCACGCCGGACGATCCGCTGTACCTGTTCAACGTCAACCGGCCGATCAACCAGAACCAGTCCAAGCTGCACGGGTGGGAGCTTGGAGGCCAGTACTTCTTCGGCGACAGCGGGTTCGGGATCCTGGCCAACTACACCATCGTGCAGGGCGATGTCGGCTACGACGATGGCGGCGATCCGGGCATCGACCAGTTCTCGCTCACCGGGCTGAGCGATACCGCCAACGTCATGTTCATGTACGAGAAGTACGGCTGGTCGGTCCGCCTGGCCTGGAACTGGCGCGACGAGTACCTGATCCTCGCCAACCAGGGCGCCAGCCGGAATCCCTATTACGTGGAGGCCTACCAGCAGTGGGATCTGAGCGTGAACTACGCGCTCGATGCGCACTGGTCGTTCGGGCTGGAAGCGATCAACCTGACCAGTGAGGAGGTGCGTTGGCACGCGCGTACCGATCAGCAGATCATGAAGCTGGCCGATCAGCGTCCGCGCTACATGCTGGGAGTCCGCTACAAGTTCTAGAGAGGGGGGCGCGCGGGCCGCCGGCCCCGTCGCTGGACTCGGCGTCGGTCGTAGACCGGCCGATCCGGCGGCGGGGGCCGCTGTGGATGGCCGGCGTCACAGGTGGGAAACCGGCACGACGGAGAGGTGATGGCGCGTTACGAACTGCTCAACAACGTGGCGCACAAGGACTTGCGCGTCGCGACCGGCTTCGGCGCGCAGTTCGGCGACGACGTGGGCATGGTGCCGGCGTTCCCCAGCGAGTACGCCGAACTGCAGCGCGAGTACCCGATCTTCTTCCGGAAGGACTCGGACGGGCAGTGGGGCTCGGTGGCGTTGCTGGGATTCGAACAACGGGAAAACCTGTACCTGCGCGACGGCCGCTGGAATGCCGCCTACCTGCCCGGTGCCGCGGCGAAGGGGCCGTTCCTCATCGGCTTCCAGGAGCAGCGCATCGATGGCGAGCTCCGCCGCGAGCCGGTGATCCATGTCGATCTCGATCACCCGCGGGTCCGCACGGACGAGGGCGAGCCGGTGTTTCTGCCGCAGGGCGGCAACAGCCCGTACCTCGATCATGTCGCCGGCGTGCTGCGCGGTATCCGCGACGGCGTCGAGTTCGGCGCAGCCATGCTCGCGGCCTTCGATGCCCTGGGGCTGATTCAGCCGGTCAAACTGGCGGTGGACCTGGACGATCGCCATCGGGTGGATGTCGGGGGGCTGCACAGCATCGACCGCGAGGGCCTGGCAGCGCTGGACGGACCGGCGCTGGCGCGGTTGAACCGGGCGGGTTACCTGGAAGGGGCGTACCTGGTGCTGGCCTCGCTGCACAACGTGCGTCGGCTGATGGCCGAGAAGCAGCGCCGCCTGCGCGAGCAGGACGCGGCGACGCCGCTCCCGGACGCCTGAGCGCCATGCCCGCGGTCATGCGCTCGATCGAGGTCCGCGACGCGGACGCACTGCCGCTCGATGCACTGGTGTCCGAGGGGCAGCCGGTGCTGCTCAAAGGCGTGGCGCGCGACTGGGGACTGGTACATGCGGGGCAGGTCTCCACCGCCTCGGCCATGGCGTATCTGCGCGGCTTCGACACCGGCCGGCCGGTCACCTATTCGTTTGGCGAACCCGCGATCCAGGGACGCCCGTTCTACAACGAGGATTTCACCGCTCTGAATGTCGAGGTCCGTCGCGGCGGACTCGGCGAGGTCCTGGATGCGATCGCAGCCCATCTCGACGACGCCCAGCCGCCGACCTACTACGTCGCCTCGCTGCCGGTGGCGGGCGCCTTGCCGGGGTTCGGCCAGGAGAACGACTTGCGCCTGGCCGACCGTGGCGTCCCTCCGGTGCCGGGTATCTGGATCGGCAACCGGGTCGTGGCCTCCTGCCATTACGACGTGCCCGACAACCTGGCCGTCTGCGCGGTGGGGCAACGGGCGTTCACCGTGTTCCCGCCCGAGCAGATCGACAACCTCTACCCGGGGCCGCTCGATCCCACGCCTGGCGGGCAAGTCGTGAGCCTGGTCGACTTCGACCGGCCCGACCCTGCGCGCCATCCGCGCTTTCACAAGGCGCTGGCCCATGCGCAGACCGCGCTGCTGGCGCCGGGCGATGCCATCTTCATTCCCGGCATGTGGTGGCATCACGTGCGCAGCCTCGCGCCGTTCAACGTGCTGGTCAATTACTGGTGGCGCAACGCGCCGGCATTCCTGCCATCGCCGGTGTCGGCGCTCCACCACGCGCTGTGGGCGATCCGCGACCTGCCCGAGCGGGACAAGGCGGCCTGGCGGCACGTCTTCGACTACTACGTGTTCGGGCCGAGCGCGCGCGCGGGCGAGCACATCCCCGAGCAGGCGCGCGATGTGCTGGGCACGATCGACGAGACCCGGGCGCGACGCATCCGCGCCCTGTTGCTGGGCCAATTGAACCGGTGAACGGACACGGAGGCGAGGCGATGGACGAGCACCAGGCAGCGCCTGGCCGGATACGCAAGGTGGTGATCGCCGGCGGCGGCACGGCGGGCTGGCTGGCCGCGTGCGCGCTCGCCCACCAGTTCCGCGATCGGCTGGACATCACGCTGGTGGAGTCGGAACAGATCGGTACGGTGGGCGTGGGGGAATCCACCGTGCCGCCGATCCGGACTTTCCACCGCTTCGTCCAGATCGACGAGCAGGCGTTTCTGCGCGCGGTGTCCGGCACATTCAAGCTCTCGATTTCGTTCGAGCACTGGCGGCGCCCCGGCGATCGCTACATCCACCCGTTCGGGGTCACCGGACAGGGGACGCGGGCGGCGGCCTTCCATCATTTCTGGCTCGACAGCCAACGACGCGGCATGCCGTCGGCGCTGGGCGACTTCTGCCTGGAGACGCTCGCCTCGCGCGCCGACCGGTTCTCGCTCGACACCGACCCGCAGGTCAACTACGCCTATCATCTCGACGCCGGCCTCTATGCGAAGTTCCTGCGCGCGCAGGCCGAGCGCCATGGCCTGGTGCGGGTCGAGGGCCGGATCGAGACGGTCGTGCGCCATGCGATCAGCGGCCATGTCGAGGCCCTGGTGCTGGATGGCGAGCGGCGGATCGACGGCGACCTGTTCATCGATTGCACCGGCTTTCGCGGTCTGCTGATCGAGCAGACCCTGCAGACCGGGTACGAGGACTGGAGTCAGTGGCTGCCCTGCGACCGGGCGGTCGCGGTCCAGACCGAGCCGGTGGGTCCGCCAGTGCCGTACACGCGCGCGATCGCACACGAGGCGGGCTGGCGCTGGCACATCCCGCTGCAGCATCGGGTCGGCTGCGGCCTGGTGTTCTCCAGCCGGTATATGTCCGACGATCAGGCCCGGGCCAAATTGCTGCGCGATGTCGGCGCGCGGCCGCTGCGCGATCCCTGGGTGGTGCCGTTCCGCACTGGCCGCAGGCGCAAGGCGTGGAACGGCAACGTGGTCTCGCTGGGCCTGGCCAGCGGCTTCATCGAACCCCTGGAATCGACCAGCTTGCACTTGACCATCAGTGCCGTCATGCGGCTGATCCAGCTGTTCCCGTTCGAAGGCATCTCGCCGACGCTGGTGGATC
Source organism: Luteimonas sp. TWI662 (assembly GCF_039673825.1). Classification (NCBI taxonomy): domain Bacteria; kingdom Pseudomonadati; phylum Pseudomonadota; class Gammaproteobacteria; order Lysobacterales; family Lysobacteraceae; genus Luteimonas; species Luteimonas sp. TWI662. The sequence goes on from NZ_JBDJMI010000004.1 coordinate 13,530, forward strand.
TGTTCAACGCGGTCAGCCGCGCGGAGATGGAGCACGTGCGGGATTTCATCATCCTGCATTACCACGCCACCCACCGCGACGAGCCGATGTGGGCGGCGTGCCGGGACATGGCGCTGCCGCCGTCGCTGGAGCTCCGCCTGCGGGCCTGGCGCGAGCGCGCCCATGCCTGGCAGGGCGCCGATGAACTCTTCCGGGTCGATTCGTGGACACATGTGCTGCTGGGGCAGGGCATCGTGCCCCGGCAGCATCACCCCCTGGCGCGCGCGCTGCGCGACGAGGATCTGGGTCATCTGCTGCGTGCGCTCCGCGAGCCGGTCGAACGCGCACTCGAGCAGATGCCCTCCCAGCAGGCCTTCATCGATCGCTACTGCAAGGCGGATGCCGCGATCTGGGGTGCGCGGTCCGCTGCGCAGTAGCCGGCTCGCCCGCAAAAAAGAGCGAAGCCGCGGCTCGGGCCGCGGCTTCGTCGTCCACTCGTTGCCGGCAGATCGGCTTAGAAGCGGAAGGTCACACCCGCCATCGGGCCGTGCACCTTCAGGTCGCCGGTCAGCTTGCCGCCGTAGGGGTAAGGGCCGGCGTCGATGCCCTCGGGCGCGCGCGCGGTGCCCTTGTAATCATCGGAGAGCTTGAGGCGGAACCAGTCGTAGCCGGCGTGGATGCCGAAGCGCTCGCTGACCATGTACTCGACGATCAGGCCACCGCGTTCGAAGTGACCGCGCTCGTCGAGGAAGTCGCCCCAGCGGGTGTCGAGGTACTGGGCTTCCAGGCCGACGGTCCAGCGTTCGGCGGGCGTCCAGGTCAGGCGGGTATGCAGGCCCGGCGAAAAACCGTCGCGCTTCCAGCGGACAGTTTCGAACTGCGGATCGACCAGGTCGGTGCCTTCGGAAGCGCCGTTGGCGAATGCCTCCAGTTCTGCATAGGTCACGCCCAGGCCCAGGCCCCACTGGAAGCTCTCGTTCTTCACCACGCTGTACTCGTAGTTGAGGCTGGCGAGGCTGAAGGACAGGCGGCCGTCGATGCGGGCAGCGGGGATGTCGATCGGCTCACCGCTGCCGCCGATCGTGCCGGTATCGAGCACGGTGCCGCCATAGTTCCAGGTCTCGTCGCGGCGGTAGTCGTAGTAATTGCCGACCAGCGCCTGGCGGTCGCTGATGCGGAAGCCGAACGCGCCGCGCGGACGCCACTCGCGGCCGGTGTCGAAGCTCTCGTTGAAACCGAACGTCGCCTCGTCAGTGCCGTCGGTGACGGTGCCGTTGCCCGAGAACCCCAACTCGGCCTCGGGATTGAAGGCGCTCAGGCGCAGGACGAAGCGATCGTCGCGGCTCTGGGCGTGGGCCGGCATCGCGAGCGTGGCCAGGACCACGGCGACCGGGAGGGCGGCCAGGGCGAGGGAGCGGAAGGGGGTCGAGGACATCGGCGTGCCAGAGTCGTGGGAGAGGAGGCGATGGTCGGTAAGTGAAGGTCTCGCTCGCGTGAAGTGATGGCGCGGATAACGAATGGCCTACTCACTGATGTCCCGGCCGGGCGGGGGATCTGGCGGTGGACGGGCGATCGACGCGCCGTGCCGGACCGGACCGATTCGTGCATCGGAAGCGGGCAAGCGCCCCAGTCGAGGCGGGGTAAGCCTGGATGGCCTGCGCGGCAGTGGCGCGCATCCACGCGAGCGCCACGCGTGCTTCGCGTGGTCGGACCGCGTCGCGGCCTTGCCGAGGGAAGAGCGACGACCGGGCAGCAGGCCGCTGCCCCTTCGGGGCAAAGGCAGAGCCAAAAAAGAGCCCCGGCGGCGGGCCAGGGCTCGGGTGACGATCTGCGGACACGACCGACGAGGAAAGTACGGCAGATCGGGCACGGTAGATGGGACCCTGCCGATGGGCACAAGTTCCGCATTGCACCGAAGAAAATTATGAATGGGGCGCGCGTTTTGCCCGCACCGGTGCCCGGCGCGGTAACGGGACCTTCGCCGGTTGTGGGTCAAATGGCTCCGCTGCTATACTTTTGCGGCTCGACGGGGCCGTTTCGACGCGTTCCGTGTCCCTCAGATGCCCAGGATCCTGATGTGTTGACATCCGTCGCTGTCGGTCGGCGGCTGGCACAGCGCGCACTCGTCTGGCAGGCGGTGGCGATCGCGGTGACGGCCCTGGCCTTCCTTGCAAAGGATGGCGCCTGGGCGCTGGCGGCCGTACTCGGCGGCGCGGCGATTGCGATCGGCGGCTGGCTGTCGAGCGCGATTGCGCTGGGGGGCGGGGTCAATCCTTCGGCAGGCGCGCTTGCGCGGCTGCTGGCGGGAATGGCGCTGAAGTGGGTCGTGGTGGTGGCCGTGTTGCTGCTGGGCACAGGGATGGCGGGCTTACCGCCGGTTCCGATGCTCGCCGGGGTCATCGTCGCGCTCTTCGCGCAGTTGCTTGCGATGGCCAGGCCTCCGGCCGGCTCCTGACACTTCGGCACTGAATTTCAAACACAGGCAGGTCTTCGATCTTATGGCGGCTGATTCGGAACTGACCCCAACCAGCTACATCCAGCATCACCTGCAGAACCTCACGGTTTCGACCGGTGAGGGCGGTTTCTGGACGTTGCACCTGGACACGCTGATCACCGCGCTGCTGATGGGCGGGCTGATGGTGCTGATGTTCTGGATGGCGACGCGCAAGGCCACGTCCGGTGTGCCGGGCAAGTGGCAGGCGTTCGTCGAGATCTGCCTGGAGTTCGTCGACAAGCAGGCGCGCGATACGTATCACGGCACCAGCAGGCTGGTGACGCCGATCGCGATCACGCTGTTCTTCTGGATCCTGCTGATGAACCTGCTGAAGATGATTCCGGCAGACTTCATCGCCAAGCCGCTCGAACTGGCCGGCGTGCATTATTGGAAGCCGGTGCCGACCGCCGACGTCAATGCGACGCTGGGCCTGTCGATCAGCGTGTTCTTCCTGACGGTCTTCTTTGCGCTGCGGTCCAAGGGCCTGGGCGGGTTGACCAAGGAATTTCTGACCGCGCCGTTCGGCAAGTGGATGGTGCCGTTCAACCTGATCCTCAACATCGTCGAGTGGCTGAGCAAGCCGATCTCGCTGGCGATGCGACTGTTCGGCAACATGTTCGGCGGCGAAATCGTGTTCCTGCTGATCTGGGTGCTGGGCGGTGCCGGCCTGCTGGGCATGCTCGGCGGCGGCGTGCTGGGCCTGGGCTGGATGCTGTTCCACCTGCTGGTCATCCCGCTGCAGGCCTTCATCTTCATGATGCTGTCGATCGTCTACCTCAGCCTCGCCGAGGACAGCCACTGATCGGCGGGCGGCACCCGGTTTCGTTCCACCTTTTGTCTCAATCCCAGTTCCACCCTTAACAAGCAATCCGTTCCGGAGAAAACAATGGAAATCGCACTGACCTCGTTCGCCCAGATCCAGGCTTCGACCGTTCTGGCCGTCGGCATCATGATCGGCCTGGCCGCGCTGGGCGCAGGTCTGGGCCTGGCCATCATGGCCGGCAAGTTCCTCGAGTCGGCCGCGCGTCAGCCTGAGCTGATCCCGGTGCTGCAGGTCCGCATGTTCATCACCGCTGGCCTGATCGACGCCGCGTTCATCATCTCGGTCGCCGTCGGCCTGCTGTTCGCGTTCGCTTCGCCGTTCGTCGGCCCGATCGCCGCCCAGATCGCCGGCTGATCCAGACGAGCGCAGGCGCTTCCGATGCGGCCGGCCTACGGCCGCATCGGCGGTGACAGCGGGCATGTACACATGCCCGGCCCTTCACGACAGGCAGCCACAAGCCCATGAATATCGGTCTGACCCTAATTGCACAGGCGATTGCGTTCGCCGCCCTGATCTGGCTCATCGCGACCAAGATCTGGCCGCCGTTGCTCAATGCCATCGAAGAGCGCCAGAAGAAGATCGCCGAAGGCCTGGCCGCCGCCGACAACAGCCAGCGCGCGCTCGCGCAGGCGCAGGAAACCGCCAACGAGGAACTCAAGGCCGCGCGTGCGAAGGCCAATGAGATCATCGAGCAGGCGCACCAGCGCGCCAACCAGATCGTCGATGCCGCCAAGACGGAGGCGGTGACCGAGGGCCTGCGCCAGAAGGCGCTGTTCGACGCCGAACTCCAGGCGTCGGCCACGCGGGCCCGCGAGGATCTGCGTCGCCAGGTCTCGCTGCTGGCGGTGACCGGCGCCGAGCGTCTGCTCAAGCGCGAGATCGACGCCGACGCCCACAAGGCGCTGCTCGACGAACTCGCTGCCGAGATCTGAGGCCGACACGATGACGCTGACGATCGCCCGTCCCTATGCCCGCGCCGCGTTCGCGATTGCGCGCGATGCCGGCCGGTTCGCGCCGTGGTCGGACGCGCTGGCGTTCTCGGCGCGCGTCGCCGCCGATCCGCAGGCCGCCCCGGTGCTGGGGCATCCGGCGCTGGCGCATGCCGATGCCGTCGCGCTGCTCGCTCCCGAGGGCGCGGACGAGGCGTTTGCCTCGTTCCTGGCGTTGCTGGCCCAGAACGGCCGGCTGCCGCAGCTGCCCGAGATCGCCGGACTCTACGAGCAGCTGCGCGCCGAGGCCGAACACGTGGTGCTGGCCAAGATCACCTCGGCCACCGCGTTGCCCGACACCGAGGTCGAGCAGATCCGGGCTGCGCTCAAGCGCCGTTTCGGTCGCGAGGTCCAGGTGGAGACCGCGGTCGACGACACACTGATCGGCGGCGCGGTGATCGCGGCGGGCGACGTGGTGATCGACGGCTCGCTGAAGGGCAAGCTGGCGCGCCTGCAGTCCGCGCTGGCGCATTGAAGCGGTGATGCATGATGGGGCGTTCGTGATTCGAAACAGCAGGCGCTGAGCCGCTCTTCCAATCGCCCATCACGAATCACCCGTCACGAACATACAGAAATCCGAATGCCGCACGTCGCGGCATGCGACCAGGAAACCAGACATGGCTACCACGCACCTCAATCCCTCCGAGATCAGCGAGCTGATCAAGTCCCGCATCGAGAAGGTCAAGCTGTCCGCCGAGTCGCGCAACGAAGGCACGGTCACCAGCGTGTCCGACGGCATCGTGCGTCTGCACGGCCTGGCCGACGTGATGCAGGGCGAGATGATCGAACTGCCCAACGACACCTTCGCGCTGGCGCTCAACCTCGAGCGTGATTCGGTCGGTGCGGTGGTGCTGGGCGACTACGAGCATCTGCGCGAAGGCGACGTGGCCAAGACCACCGGTCGCATCCTCGAAGTGCCGGTCGGTCCGGAGCTGCTGGGCCGCGTGGTCAATGCGCTCGGCGAGCCGATCGACGGCAAGGGCCCGATCGATGCCAAGCTCAGCGCGCCGGTCGAGCGCGTGGCGCCGGGCGTGATCTGGCGCAAGTCGGTCGACCAGCCGGTGCAGACCGGCTACAAGTCGGTCGACGCGATGATTCCGATCGGCCGCGGCCAGCGCGAGCTGGTCATCGGCGACCGCCAGACCGGCAAGACCGCGATGGCGATCGACGCGGTGATCAACCAGAAGAACACCGGCATCAAGTGCGTGTACGTGGCGATCGGCCAGAAGGCCTCGACCGTCGCCAACATCGTGCGTCGCCTCGAAGAGAACGGCGCGCTGGCGCACACGATCGTGGTCGCCGCGACCGCGTCCGAGTCGGCCGCGATGCAGTACATCAGCGCCTACTCGGGCTGCACGATGGGCGAATACTTCATGGACCGCGGCCAGGACGCGCTGATCGTCTATGACGATCTGTCCAAGCAGGCGGTGGCCTATCGCCAGATCTCGCTGCTGCTCAAGCGTCCGCCGGGCCGCGAAGCGTATCCGGGCGACGTGTTCTACCTGCATTCGCGTCTGCTCGAGCGCGCCGCGCGCGTGTCCGAGGAGTACGTCGAGAAGTTCACCAATGGCGAGGTCAAGGGCCAGACCGGCTCGCTGACCGCGCTGCCGATCATCGAGACCCAGGCCGGCGACGTCTCCGCATTCGTGCCGACCAACGTGATCTCGATCACCGACGGCCAGATCTTCCTGGAGACCGACCTGTTCAACGCCGGCATTCGCCCGGCGGTCAACGCCGGTATCTCGGTCTCGCGCGTCGGCGGCTCGGCGCAGACCAAGATCATCAAGAAGCTCTCGGGCGGTATCCGCATCTCGCTGGCGCAGTACCGTGAGTTGGCTGCGTTCGCGCAGTTCGCCTCCGACCTCGACGAGGCGACCCGCAAGCAGCTCGAGCGCGGCCAGCGCGTGACCGAGCTGATGAAGCAGAAGCAGTACAAGCCGATGTCGATCGCCCATCAGGCGCTGTCGATCTATGCAGTCAACGAGGGCTACCTCGACGATGTGCCGGTCTCCAAGATCCTGGCGTTCGAAGAAGGCCTGCATGCCCACTTCGACAACACCGACGGCGCGCTGATCGAGAAGATCAACGCCTCTGGTGGCTGGAACGACGAGATCGAGGCGGCGTTCAAGAAGGGCATCAGCGAGTTCAAGGCCACCGGCTCCTTCTGAGCCGGCGGTGGTGATGCGTGATGGGTGAGGCGTAACAGCAACAACAGGTGCGTGACGGCGCGCGATTCGCTTCTACGAATCGCGACGCCCCGATCACGAATCGCCGCAAGCGGAGCGAGCTAAATGGCTGGTGGACGGGAAATCAAGACCAAGATCAAGAGCGTGCAGAACACCCGCAAGGTGACGCGCGCGCTGGAGATGGTCTCCGCATCGAAGATCCGCAAGGCACAGGACCGGATGCGGTCCTCGCGCCCGTACGCCAACGCCATGCGGCAGCTGATCGGACACCTGGCGCAGGCCAGTTCCGAGTTCCAGCATCCCTACCTGGTCGAGCGTGAGATCAAGCGGGTCGGCTACATCGTCGTCTCCTCGGACCGCGGCCTGGCCGGCGGCCTGAACAACAACCTGTTCCGCAAGCTGCTCGGCGAGATCCGCCAGTGGCAGGACAAGGGCGTGCAGGTCGACGTGGTGACGATCGGGCAGAAGGCGACAGTGTTCTTCCGCCGGCTGAAGGTCGACATGCTCGCCAGCGTGACCCACATCGGCGATACCCCGGAAGTCGAACAGCTGGTCGGCATCATCAAGGTCATGCTGGACGGCTACACCGACGGCCGCCTGGATCGGGTGTTCCTGGCCTACAACCACTTCGTCAACACGATGACCCAGAAGGCCAGCTTCGATCAGTTGCTGCCGCTGCCGGCCTCGGAGACGAAGGTCGTCAAGCACGACTGGGACTACATCTACGAGCCGGACGCCGAGTCGGTGCTCGGTCACGTGCTCACCCGTTACATCGAATCGCTGGTCTACCAGGCGGTGATGGAGAACGTGGCCTCCGAGCACGCGGCGCGCATGGTGGCGATGAAGGCCGCCAGCGACAACGCGACCAAACTGATCGATACGCTGAACCTGGTCTACAACAAGGCCCGGCAGGCGGCGATCACGCAGGAAATCTCCGAGATCGTCGGCGGTGCGGCGGCGGTGTAACGCGAGTCCCTTCGCAACAGCCCGCACATCGTTGTGCGGACTTTCCAAACAAGCAGCGACGCGTTCGCTCAGAAAATTTCAGAGCTAGAGGTTCTCACCATGAGTCAGGGCAAGATCGTTCAGATCATCGGCGCCGTCGTCGACGTCGAGTTCGCGCGCAACGAGGTACCGAAGGTCTACGACGCACTGAAGGTCGACGGGACGCAGATCACGCTGGAAGTGCAGCAGCAGCTCGGCGACGGCATCGTGCGCGCGATCGCGCTCGGCTCCACCGACGGCCTGAAGCGCAACCTGGTCGCCGTCAACACCGGGCGCGGCATTTCGGTGCCGGTCGGCACCGGCACGCTGGGCCGGATCATGGACGTGCTGGGTCGCCCGATCGACGAAGCCGGCGACGTGCAGGCGTCCGACCACTGGGAAATCCACCGTGCGGCGCCGTCGTACGAGGACCAGGCCTCGACCACCGAGCTGCTCGAGACCGGCATCAAGGTCATCGACCTGATGTGCCCGTTCGCCAAGGGCGGCAAGGTTGGCCTGTTCGGCGGCGCCGGCGTGGGCAAGACCGTCAACATGATGGAACTGATCAACAACATCGCCAAGGCGCACGAAGGCCTGTCGGTGTTCGCCGGCGTCGGCGAGCGGACTCGTGAGGGCAACGACTTCTACCACGAGATGAAGGACTCCAACGTCCTCGACAAGGTGGCGATGGTCTACGGCCAGATGAACGAGCCGCCGGGCAACCGCCTGCGCGTCGCACTGACCGGCCTGACGATGGCCGAGTACTTCCGCGACGAAAAGGACGAGAGCGGCAAGGGCAAGGACGTGCTGCTGTTCGTCGACAACATCTACCGCTACACGCTGGCCGGTACCGAAGTGTCGGCGCTGCTGGGCCGCATGCCGTCGGCCGTGGGCTACCAGCCCACGCTCGCCGAGGAAATGGGCGTGCTGCAGGAGCGCATCACCTCGACCAAGTCCGGTTCGATCACCTCGATCCAGGCCGTCTACGTGCCTGCGGACGACCTGACCGACCCGTCGCCGGCGACGACGTTCGCCCACCTCGATTCGACGGTGACGCTGAGCCGCAACATCGCATCGCTGGGCATCTACCCGGCGGTCGATCCGCTGGACTCGACCAGCCGCCAGATGGACCCCAACGTCATCGGCAACGAGCACTACGAGACTGCGCAGCGCGTGCAGTCCACGCTGCAGAAGTACAAGGAGCTCAAGGACATCATCGCGATCCTGGGCATGGACGAGCTGTCGGAAGAAGACAAGCAGGCCGTGTCGCGCGCGCGCAAGATCGAGCGCTTCTTCTCGCAGCCGTTCCACGTGGCCGAAGTGTTCACCGGTTCGCCGGGCAAGTACGTGCCGCTCAAGGAGACGATCCGCGGCTTCAAGGGCATCGTCGACGGCGAGTACGACCACCTGCCCGAGCAGGCGTTCTATATGGTCGGCAGCATCGACGAGGCGGTCGAGAAGGCGAAGAAGATCGCCGCCTAAGCGTCGATCCTCGGTGAATCGTGGTGCGTGCTAGGCGAGCGACGTCCGCCTTCACCGATCACGCACCACGAATGTAAGTTGAGCGAGCAAAGCGAGCCAAGTCCATGAGCACCATCCGTTGCGACATCGTCAGTGCAGAGGCTGAGATCTTCCACGGCGAGGCGACCCTGGTCGTCGCGACCGGCGAACTGGGCGAGCTCGGCATCGCGCCGCGCCACGCGCCGCTGATCACCCGCCTCAAGCCCGGCAAGGTCGTGGTCACCCAGCCCAACGGCGAAGTGCTCGACTTCGCGATCGGCGGCGGCATCCTCGAGGTGCAGCCCCAGGTCGTGACGATCCTGGCCGATACCGCGATCCGCGCCGACGACATCGATGAGGCTGCGGTCAAGGCGGCCAAGGACGAGGCCGAGCGGGTGCTCGCCGGCCGCGGTGAGGCGATGGACGTGGCCGAGGCGCAGCAGAAGCTCGCCGAAGCGGTCGTCCAGTTGCAGGCGCTCGAGCGCCTGCGCAAGACGCTCAAGCACTGAGCCGCTTCGCAGTTCGTTCGTTCGAAGACGCCGGCCTCGTGCCGGCGTTCTTGTTGGGGGGCATTGGCGCGGCAGCACGCAGCTAGCGCCTGTACACCCACTGCCGCGAGATCACGAAGCCGAGCGCGCCCAGCGCGACCTCGACCAGTGGCTTGGCCAGCCATGCCCAGTGCCGGCCGAGGTAGTCGTCGATGTGGCCGATCGCCCAGGTGCTGAGCACCGTCATCATTCCCCACATCACCACGAAGCGCAGCAACTGGCTCCGATTCGGCCCTTGGCCATCGGCACCGAAGGTGAAACGCCCGTTCAACCAGAAGCCCATCAAGGCGCCGCAGACCCGGCCGACCACGTTGGCCTGGCGGACCGGCAGGCCGGCGTGGCTGAGGGCGACCATCACCGCCCAGTCGAGCAGCCACTGCAAGCCACCGATCAGCAGGTAGCTGCCGCCTTGTCGCTTCAATCCCATCGCGCGCTCACTCCTGCCCGCGCCGCCACAGCGCGATGCCGTTGAGGCTGCGGACATGGACCGCGTTGCTCGCGTCCAAGCCGGCGCGCAATGCCGGGGATGCCTCGGCCTCGGTGATCAGAATCCAGCGCGCATCGGTGTCGGCGAGCACCCGGCGCCACGCGTCGCCGGACGGATCGGCGTCGGCAGCCAGCCGCGCGGCAGAGAGTGCCGGTGCGTGGAGCGACATCAGTCGTCCGCGACCGCCGAGTTCGGCGATGTGTCCGCGCTTGGGATCGGTGGCCAGCACGATGCCGCCATCGTCCGGAAGCCCGGCGATCAGTGTCCGCTCGGCGACGTAATGGGGCAGCACTACCGAGGCGTCGCCCGTTGCGCGCAGCGTGCGCTTGAGCGCGGCGCTGTGATGGGTCCAGCCCGCGTTCGCCTGAAACGCAAGGTTCAGCGCACACAACGCCACGATGCCCCAGCGCCAGGCCCGATCGCCGACCTGTGCACGACTGCCGGGCAGGCAGGCGACGATCAGCAGCGCAATCCCCGGATAGGCATAGCGCGCATACTGCATCGGCAGCAATGGCAGCAGGGCGACGCCGGTGGCCGCGAGCGCGAACCCGCGTGTGGCACCCCGTCCAAGCGCGAGCAGCCAGGCACCGGCCAATCCGATCAGCACAAAGCCGGTGCCACCGTCCCAGGCCTCGACATAGCGACTGCTTGCGAAGGTGAGTTGCCAGGGCAGGTCGAGCCCCAGTCCCGCGTGCCAGCGTCCGTCGCTCATGTTCTCCGGCGGATGGAACGGGGATTGAAACACCGCATTGAACAGCGGCAGGACTGGATTGCCGGTGTACCACCAGGCATTGGCGTAACTCGAGCCGGCGATCAGCAGGCCGGCCGCGAGCGCCGCCAGTCCGTGGCGCGTGCCTGGCCACTGCAGGCCGCGTGTGCCGGCCCACGCCAGCAACGGCAGTGCCGAGAGTGCATGGACCGGCTTGAGCGCGGCGAGGGCCGCCAGCAGCAGCGTGGCGGCCATCAGCCGCGGGCCATCGCCGTCGCGATAGGCCAGTACCGAGCACAACGCGAACAGCACCGCCATGGCCGGCAGCTCGGTCTGCATGCCGGCGGTCAGCCAGACCAAGGGCGGGAAGCTCGCGAACAGCGCGATCGCCGCGTTGCGCTCCAATGGCGTCGCCCCCAGTGCCCGCGCGCAACTGCCCAGGGCGCAGGCCGCGCCGATGAGCCAAAACGCGTTGAGCGCGCCGCGCGCTTCCTGGCCGGCGATCAGCCATGCGATCCCCTGGCCGATATCGCCCAACCACGGTGCGAACGCCCAAATGCCATGTTGGGGGGCGGCCTCGTAGTGCGCGTGCAGCGCCAGCTGTGCGGGCAGGTTGAGATGGTAGGTGAGGTCGTCCATCTGCATCGTCGGTAACCACGCCCCGGTCGATGCCAGGCCCAGCAGCATCACGCCCCACGCCAGGGCGCGTGGGTGCTCGGCGGCGGCCACGCGCCACGCGCCTGCGGATGCGCGCAGTTCGGCGACGAGCGCCTTGCGGCCGATCGCGACAAGCGCGGCCAGCGCAATCAGCCACATCGGCGCGTGGTGGATCGGCAGCCGGAGCAGCCAGCCGGTGACGCCGGCGATCGCTGCATAGCCGACAATGGCCGCGATCGCCGCACGTCCCGGAAGCCCCGCTGGCACCCAGCGCAGCCCGGTCGCCATCGCTGCGATCGCCAGCAGCGCCACTGCCAACACCGGCCGTGGTCCGGCGAACAGCAGCAACGCACCGCTCCAGACCGCGACCAGTGCCGATGCCCAGCGCCAGTGAAGCCAGCGCACGGCCGGCCAGGCCAGGGCGGCGGATGTGAGCACCAGTCCCAGCGCGAGTGCGACGCGTTCCCAGGGCGCCTGCGCCCACAGCCCGTGGGTCGTGATGCCGATCACGACGAGGGCAGGGCCGGCCGCCCAGATCAGCGCCGGCCAACGTTGCGGCGCTTCGGCAATCGCGAGCGCTCGTGAACGGAACATCGCAGGTCCTGAGAGCACGGGCGTCGATTATCATCGAACCTCCGCCAAGTTTCGAACGCCATGAGCCCTCCGTTGCACGTCGTCATCCTCGCCGCTGGCGAGGGCAAGCGCATGAAGTCCTCGCTGCCCAAGGTGCTGCAGAAGATCGCGGGCCGGCCGATGCTCTGGCACGTGGTCGCGGCGGCGCGCGAGCTTGCGCCGGCGGGCATCCACGTCGTGTACGGCCATCGCGGCGAGCAGGTGCGGGCGGCATTCGCCGACCAGACCGATCTGCAGTGGGCCGAGCAGCGCGAGCAACTGGGGACCGGGCATGCGGTCGGCCAGGCGATGGATGCCGTGCCCGACGGCGCCCAGGTTCTCGTGCTCTATGGCGACGTGCCGCTGCTGCGCGCGCAGACCCTGCGCCGGCTGGTGGCGGTCGACGGCCGGCTGGCGGTGCTGGCCGCCGAACTGGAGGATCCGACCGGCTACGGCCGCATCGTGCGCGACCCCGAAGGCCATGTCGGTGCGATCGTCGAGCACAAGGACGCCGATGAGGCGCAGCGCCGGATTGGCCTGGTCAACACCGGCATCCTCGCCGCCGAGGCGACCGCACTCAAGTCCTGGCTGGCGCGCCTGTCGTCGGACAACGCGCAGGGCGAGTACTACCTCACCGATGTGTTCGCGATGGCCGCCGACGAGTACAGCGCCGCGCAGATCGTCATGGTCGACGATCCGCTCGAAGCCGAGGGCGCCAACGACCCGTGGCAGCTGGCCCAGCTCGAGCGCGCCTGGCAGCTGCGCGCGGTGCGGGCGTTGTGCCTGCAGGGCGCGCGGTTCGCCGACCCTGCGCGCGTGGATATCCGCGGTGAGGTGATCGTCGCGCCCGACGTCGAGATCGATGTCGATGTGGTGTTCGAGGGCCGCGTCGAGCTGGGCGAAGGCGTGCACATCGGCCCGTTCTGCCGGCTGCGCGATGTGGACCTGGGCGAAGGCACCAAGGTCCGCGCACATTGCGACCTGGACGGCGTGCGCGCCGAGGGCGCGGTGACGATCGGCCCGTTCGCAAGGCTTCGTCCGGGCACCGTGCTGGCCGACGGCGTGCATGTGGGCAATTTCGTGGAGACCAAGAACACGACCCTCGGCGTCGGCAGCAAGGCCAACCATCTGACCTATCTGGGCGATGCCGAGGTCGGCGCCGGCAGCAACATCGGCGCCGGCACGATCACCTGCAATTACGACGGCGTGAACAAGTCCAGGACCGTCATCGGCGACCGCGCCTTCATCGGCTCCAACGCCGCGCTGGTCGCGCCGGTGCGCATCGGCCACGACGCCACGACGGCCGCCGGCTCGGTGATCACCGCCGACGTGCCCGACGGCAAACTCGCCGTTGCGCGGGCGCGGCAGAGTCTGGTCGAAGGCTGGACGCGGCCGGTCAAGCGCCCACGCTAAGCTGACGGTTGCCGGGCGCGTCCGCACCTGCCGCTTCCGGCCCGGCGAGTCGTGACGCCGGCACGGCCGCCGCGCGTCAGGCCGGCAATTGCAAGCTCACCCGCAGCCCGCCCCCGTCGCGGTTCTGCAGGGCGATCCGCCCGCCGTGGGCTTCGGCGATCTCGCGTGCCAGCGCCAGCCCAAGGCCGGTGCCGTTGCGCTTGGTCGAGTAGAACGGCAGCAGCGCGTTGGCGAGCACGGCCTCGTTCATGCCGTCGCCGCGATCGAGGACATCGATGCGCCAGCCATCGGGCAGTCGGCGCAGCCGCAGCCGCACCTGGTCGGCAGGAGATCCGGATTCGTGCGCGTTGCGCAGCAGGTTGATCAGGCATTGCGCCATCTGCGCGGCGTCGATCCGCACCTGGCCGCCGTCGTCGCCTTCGAGCGTGAACGGCACCTGCTCGCGCAGACGCGCGAGGAATGTGTGCCAGGGCACCGACTCGGTCCGCGGCGCAGGCAACTTCGCGAAGCGCGCGTAGTCGCGGATGAACCCCTCGAGATGGCGCGCGCGCTCCTCGATGGTCGCCAAGGCGTCGGGCAAACGCGCAAGCTGGCCGCGCCGCAGCAACTCGGCGCCCGAATGCGCGAGCGAGGCGATCGGCGCCAGCGAATTGTTGAGCTCGTGGCTGATGACGCGGATCACCTTCTTCCACGTCTGCACTTCCTGTCGGCGCAGTTCGGTCGTCAGCCGGCGCAACAGCACCAGTTCGTGGCGCCGGCCGTTGAGCCGGAATGAACGCCGCGACAGGTGGTAGATGTCCTCCTGGTCTTCCTCGCCGACGCTCAACAGACCGTCGCCGCCGCGCAGCAATGCCTCGCGCAGCGCCGCAGGCGCCTGCGCCGCCAGCGCGTCGAAGCCCTGGCCCTCCAGGCGTCGTCCCTCGCCGAGCAACTGGCGCGCGGCGACGTTGCCGAGCACCACCCGCTGCTGCGGATCGAACAGCACCATCGCCACCGGCGTGTTCTGCACCATCGTGTCGAGCAGCAGTTCGCGCTGGACCAGCGCATGGCGCTGCTCGCGCAGCACGTCGCCCAGCCGGTTGTGTGCGTCCACCAGTTCGCCAAGTTCGCCGCCGCCGTCCCAGCGGATGCCGAAGCCATAGTCGCCGTCCCGGTAGGACGTCACCGCCCCGGCCAGCGCACGAAACAGCGCGCGGACCGGGCCGAGGGTGCGTTGCGCCGCCCACAGCAGACCCGGCAGGCACAGCGCGGCCGCAGTCAGCACCGCCGACCAGGCCGGCAGCCAGCGTGTGAGCCAGGCGGCCAGCAGCGCGACGGCGATCGCGAACAGCGAGGCCAGGGCGCCCAGACGGAGCGTGAGCGGCAGCTGGCGCGCAGGCATCAGTCGCGCCGCAGACCCAGGCGGTCCATGCGCCGATACAGCGCTTGGCGCGAGAGGCCGAGCTCGGTGGCCGCCTGGGCCAGCACGCCGCCGGCCCGCGCCAACGCGGCCTCGATCGCCGCGCGGTCGGGCTCGGACGCACCGGATGCCGGCATGGGGGCTTGCGGCAGGCCGAGCGCGTCGGCGCCGATCGCCGCCTCCGGCGACAACAGGGCGGCGCGCTGGACTGCATTGCGCAGCTCGCGCACGTTGCCCGGCCAGCGGTGCGCCAGCAGGGCGCGCTCGGCGGTGCGCGACAGCGATCGGCCGGCAGGCAGGAAGTGCCGTGCCAGCGGCAGGATGTCGTCCGGGCGATCGGCCAGCGCCGGCACTTTGAGTTCGATCGCGTTGAGCCGGTAGTAGAGGTCCTCGCGGAAGCGGCCGTCGGCGATCGCGGCAGGCAGATCGGCGTTGGTCGCGCTGACCACGCGCACGCGCACCTGACGCTCGCGATTGGAACCCAGCCGCTCGAAGCGTCCGGTCTCGAGCACGCGCAGCAGCTTCATCTGCCCGGCCAACGGCAGGTTGCCGATTTCGTCGAGGAACAGCGTGCCGCCATCGGCGGCCTCGAACTTGCCCTCGCGCGCCCGGTTGGCGCCGGTGTAGGCGCCGGCATCGGCGCCGAACAGCTCGGCCTCGATCAGGTCGGCCGGCAGCGCACCGCAGTTGAGCGCGACGAACGGACCGTCGCGGACCGCGGAGTTGGCGTGGATGATCTCGGCGATCTTCTCCTTGCCTGCGCCGTTGGGCCCGGTGACCAGCACCGGCAGCTCGGAGCGGGCGACCTGGACCGCCAGGTTGAGCACGCGCTCGCTCGCGGCGTCGTCGAAAACCGTACCGCGCAGATCGTAGGCGTCTTCGAGCGCGTGCCGGTCACGCTGCTCGCGGCTGCGCCGGCGCTCGAGTTCGCGCCGGCTGGCCGAGAGCTCCAGCAGGTTGGCGACCGTCGCCATCAGTTTGTGATCGTCCCAGGGCTTGGCCAGATAGTCGGCCGCGCCGGCCTTCACCAACCCGACCGCCGACTCGAGATGCGTCCACGCGGTCAGCAGCACCACCGGCAGGTCGGGGTGGCGCGCGTGGATCGCCTCGAACAACGCCGCGCCCTCATCGCCGGACGTGGTGTCGGCGCGGAAGTTCATGTCCTGGATCACCAGGTCCACCGGTTCGCGCGCGAGCGCGTCCAGGCCGGCTTCGGGCGAGTCGGCGTACACCGTGTCGATGTCGTGCAGCGAGAACAGCACGTCGAGCGCGGTGGCGACCGCGGGATTGTCGTCGATGATCAGGACGGTGGGCATGGAGGAGCGTTGGGGCCTGTTCGCAAGGGACGCGTCCGGGGGGCCATTCTGGCACCGCCCGGCGCGGTGTAGGTCGGTTCGGGCATCGCCTCACGCACTGCGCGTGGCGACTGCCGGCGGCACCGCCGCTGCGCGTCGCGCCGGACCGAGCACGGCGAGCTGGCCCAGCAGCCACAGCAGCGCCGCGCCGATCGGCAGGTAGGCCAGCGGCAGACGTGCCATCGCGTAATGCTGCATCAGCCACTGATTGATCGCGTATGCGGCGAGCAGGCCCGGGACCAGGCCCGCCGCGACGATGAGTGCGTTCTCGGCCAGAAAGTGCCGCAGCACATCGCCGCGGGTCGCGCCAAGTGCGCGGCGAATGCCGATCTGGCGGATCCGCTGCTCGATCCAGTAGCCAGTCAGGCTGGCGATGCCGATCAACGTGATCAGCGTGACGACCAGGCAGACGGTGCCCAGCAGCCACACTGCCGCGCGCCGGGTCTTGAACGCATCCAGGCGCTGGGACTCGTAGTCGACGACGATCGGCGCGATGCCGGCCATCAGCTGCGGGCCATCCTTGCGTGCGAGCACCGCCTGGATCTCGGCGCGTACCGCCTCGCGCGCGTCCGGCTCGGTGCGGACCGCGAATGCCAGGATCGGCAGGTCCTCGAACACCCGGTTGGGGATCAGCATCGAGTATTCGGCCCGGCCATCGTCGAGCTCGGAGAGCTGATAGCGCAGCAGGCGGCGCACGGTGCCGACCACGACATAGCGCGGGCTGCCGGCATCGCTGAGCACGCTGCCGATCACCTCGCCGTCCGGGAACAACGTGCGTGCCAGCGCCTCGGTCAGGATCACCGGCACGATGCCACGGTGCGCGTCGTCACCGAACAGGGGGCCGTTGCTGGCGTATTCGCCGTCCTCGAAGTCGCGGCCGCGCACCACGTCCAGCCCGAGCGTCGGTACCAGACCTTCGCCGGCGAAGCCGGTCGCGGTGACGCTGACACCCGACGGGCTGTCGAGGGTGATGGTGAAGGTCATTGTCTGGCGCATCGGGATGCCCAGGGTCGGTGCCACCGCACGCACGCCCGGAATCGCCTGCAGCGCCCGTTGCAGCGACTGGACCTCCGCGGTGCTCCAGCGCCCCTGCGCCTGGATCAACTGATCGACCAGCAGCAGCTGTCCACGCGCGATGCCGTCGGGAATCAGCATCGGGGCCAGCTGGCGCTGCAGCAGAAACAGCGCATTGGTCAGGATCGCGCAGGCCAGGGCGATCTGCGCGATGACCAGCAGCGGCATCAGCCGTTGGCGGTGCAGCACGGAGAGAATCGGCCGCAAGGGCGGCAGCGTTGCCGATCGGATCATCGAGGGCTCCATCAAAGGCTCTTGACCTGCAGCGCGGGTTCGATCCGCGCCGCGCGCCAGGCGGGCAGCAGCCCGACCAGCAGGCCGACTGCGACGGCGAGGCTGAGCAGCACGACGAACAGCCCCGGGTGCAGCACGGCCTGTTCGGTGTAGCCACGGTCCTGCAGCCGCACCACCCATAGCCCGAACAGCGTCAGCGGCAGCGCCAGCAGGCCACCGGCCAGGCCCGCCGCACCGGCCTCGACCAGACACTGGACGACGACCGTCCGGCGGCTTGCCCCCAGCACCCGGCGCACGCCCAGTTCGCCGCCGCGACGCAGGAAGCGTGCGGCCAGCAGCCCGGCGACGTTGACCATGCACAGGCTGAGCAGCCCCAGCGACAGCCAGAGGTTCAGCCGCACGCTGTCAGGCACCACGCGGTTGGCCGTCAACCACGCCCGCACGTTGTACACCTGCGCCTGCGGTGGGCGCTCGAACGCGCCGGTGTCGTGGCGCTGCCGGGCATACTGATCGAGCGCGGCGCGGAATCCATCGACCGCCTGCGATGTCGGCAACTCGGCCCAGAGCTGCAGAAAGCGGCAGGCGCCGAGGTCGAGCTCGTTGAAACGGAAGCCTCCGGTCCCGCCGCGATCGCAGTCCTGCGCGCTGATCGGGGTCACGCCGAGCGCGAGCGCGCTGTCCAGCGGCAGAAACGCGCGGACCGTCAGCGCCTCGCCCCAGCCCGAATCCGATTCCTGCAGCGCGTAGAAGCCCGGCTGCGGGTTCCATTCGGCGCTGACGCCCACGACCCGTACCTGCCCCTGGCCGATGCGGAACAGTTGGCCGGTGCCATCGGCGCGGCCGAACAGCCGCAGGCTGGTGCGTGCGTCGATGATCGCGACCGGCGCGCGATCGCGCGCTTCCTGCTCGGTCCAACTGCGCCCGTGCAGCAGCGGCACGCCGAACATCGAGGGCAGAGGGCCGGTCGCGAGCAACGCACGCACCGATTCGCGTCGCGCGTCCTCGCCTTCCAGGGTCAGCGAGGTCGGCACCAGCGCGGTCTGCCGGACGCGGGGCTGGGCATCGGCGATGGCCTGGACGTCGGCCAGCTTCAACAGCCGGGGCGGGGCGCCGACGTCGTCGGTCGCACGTGCCCCCGCGGCCGGAGCCTGGCGCGAATCGACCCAACCCAGGTAGAGGTGCTGACTCAGGCCGGGCAAGGGATCGGCCGACAGCATCGACAGCAAGGTCAGCATCGTCATCGTCGCCGCCAGCCCCATCGCCAGCGTCGCGATGGCCAATCCCATCGTGCGCGGATGCCGCAGCAGGCCACGCAGTCCCAGCTCGAACGCATACCGCATTCCCATCCTCCTCGAGCGCGTCAGGTGCTGCGCGTGGCGACCGCCGGCGGCACCGAAGCGGCGCGCCGTGCCGGCCAGTACACGGCGATCTGCCCGAGTGCCCACAACACCAGGGCGCCGGCCGGTAGATACATCAGCGGCAGCCGGCCCAGCTCGTAGCGCGCCATCAGCAACTGGTTTAGGCCGTAGGCCAGCAGCATCCCCAGCGCGATGCCCATCGTTGCCAGCAGGAAGTTTTCTACCTGGAAATAGCGCAGGATCTGGCCGCGGGTCGCACCGAGCGCGCGACGGATACCGATCTGCTTGGCGCGCTGCTGCACCCAGAAGCTGGCCAGGCCGATGATGCCCAGCGCGGTGACCACCAGCAGGGCGATGCACACCACGACCAGAAGCGCCGCCATCGCCCGGTCCTGCCGGTAGTACTTGTCTCGCAGTTCGCTGATGAGGTGCTTGTTGACCGTCACCCGGTTGGGATCGATCCGCTTGAGCGCGGCCTCGGCCGCCTCCAGTACCTCGCGGCGCTGCGCGGGATCGGTCCGGATCAGGTAGTTGAGATTGGGCGAGGCCACGCGGACTGGCAGCAGCATCGTCGCATCGCCGGGACCGCTGTTGTCGTTCGGACGCGCCAGCGTCTCGACCACCCCTACGATCGGCATCGGCGCGCTGCCCCAGCTGTAGATGTGCTTGCCGACCGCGTCTTCGCCCGGGAACAGCGCCTGCGCCATCGCACGGTTGACGATGACCGCGGGCACCTTCGCGTCCTCGCCGCCGGCATCGATGCGCGCCATGTCCACGTAGTCCTCGGCATTGAAGCCGCGGCCGGCGATCAGGCGCAGCCCGAGCGTATCGAGCAGGTCCTCGCTGCCCAGGTACGGCGAGGCGATCAGCGTGTTGTTCACCTGGTCGTCGCTGAGCCGCACGCCGCTGCTCGAGCTGCTGTTGCCGTACGGGATCTGGGTGGCGGCCGCCACGTGCCGGACCCCCGGCACTGCGCGCAGCGCAGCGAGGTCGCGCGCGACGTAGGCATTGAGATCGAGTGTGTCGTCGCGACTCACGCGCGGCATCTGCAATTGGACCAGCTCGTTCTCCACCGCCCCGCTGGGGCGCGCCATGCGGTCGATGCGACGGTCGATCAGGTAGATGGCGTTACAGATGATCGCGCAGGCGAGCGCGATCTCCATCACGATCAGGGCGGCCGCGGTCTTGTGGCGGCGCAGGGTGGAGAAAATGGGGCGGATGTCCATGCGGGGTGTCCGTCGGGTGGCCGGGGTCAGTTGGATTTGAGCTGGATCGCGGGCATGACCTGGGTCGCCCGCCACGCGGGCAGCAGGCCGGCCAGCAGGGTCGCGACGATCGACAGCACGAACGTGGTCAGCAGCATGGTCGGGTCGAGCCGGGCGAGCTCGGCGTAGGTGCTTGGCGCCTGACGCACGGCCCACAGGCCGCAGAGCGCGACCGCGAGCCCGGCGATGCCGCCGGCCACCCCGATCGTGCCGGCCTCGACCAGGAACTGCGCGAAGATCGCCTTGCGCGAGGCGCCCAGCGAGCGTCGCACCCCGATCTCCGACGCGCGGCGCAGGCTCTTGGCCAGCAGCAGGCCCACCGTGTTGACCAGGCACACCAGCAGGAAGCCGAACGCCAGCCAGACCTGCAGGCGCACGTCGCCGGGCACGATCTGGGCGTAGTCGAGATGCGCGCGCACATCGCGCAGGCGTACGTTCGCAGGCCGCACGAAGCGCCCGGCCTGGCGTTGCTGTTCGGAGTACGCAAGCAGGTAGTCGCGATACGCCGCGGCATCGCCGGGCGTATCGAGCTCCACCCAGTACTGCAGCCAGGCGCACGGCGCGTTGCGGGCATTGGAATCGATGCCGCTCGAATCGCCCCAGCAGCTCATGCTGCCCATACGCGAGAGCTTGGCGTCCATCGCGGCCGAGAACGGTACGAACACCGATTCCAAGGGCTCGAACCCGTCGAGATTGAGGTCCCAGAACCGCGGCGTCGGCCGCCAGGGTGCCAGCACGCCGATGACCTGGAACGCGTTGCCGTCGATGCGCAGCGTCTTGCCGGTGCTGTCGCCGCCGCCGAACACCTTCTGGTTGGTCTCGGCCGAGATCACCGCCACGCGCGCAGCGTCCGCATCGTCCTGTGCGCTCCAGCCACGCCCGAACGCCATCGGCGCATCGAACATCGGGAAGAACTCGCCGGTGGTGTAGCGCGCGTCGGTGAAGTAGGGCGACGCGCCTTCGGGCTCCAGCGCCACGAATCCGCCGGTCATGAAGGCCTGGCGCTTGCCCCGGGCTTCGTGCAGCAGCGTCTCGGAGTCGAAACGGGTCATATTCCGCGCCGGTTCGCCGCCGGCCATGTAGCCGGTCATCGGTTCGGGATCGAGCTGGACATGGAACAGCCGGTCGCTCTTGTCCGGGATCGGGTCGCCCGACAGCACGTGGAACACGGTCAGCGTGGTCATGCTGGCGCCGATGCCCAGCGCGATCGCCAGCACCATCAGCGCGGTCAGCATGCGATTGCGCCGGAAGCTGCGCACCGCGAGATTGCAGTAGTAACCCAACATGGCGGAAGTCCTCAGGCGGCGCGGGTGGCGATGGCGGGAGAGATGGCGGCGGCACGCAGCGCTGGCCACAGCACGGCGGCCTGTCCGAGCGCCCACAGCAGCAGCGCGCTGATCGGCAGATAGGTCAGCGGCAGCCGCGGCAGTTCGTAGCGCCCCATCATCAGCTGGTTGAGCGCATAGGCCAGGGCCATGCCCAGGACAATGCCGGCGCTGGTGAGCAGGAAGTTCTCGGTCTGGAAATGGCGCAGGATCTGCGCACGCGTCGCCCCCAATGCGCGGCGCACGCCGATCTGGCGCGTGCGCTGCTGCACCCAGAAGCTCGCCAGACCGACGATGCCGAAGGCGGTGACCACCAGCAGCGCGATCAAGACGGTCGACAGCAGGCCGATCATCTCGCGGTCGTTGCGGAAGTAGTCTGCGCGGATGGCTTCGTAGGTGCGGTGGGTGAGGATCAGCCGATTGGGATCGACCGCTTCGAGCGCATCGGTCGCGGCCGCGAGCACCGCGTCGCGGCGCGCCGGATCGGTCACGCGGACGAGATACGAGCCGCCGTTGTTGTAGTGCATGCGGATCGGCACGAGGAAAGAGAAGGTACCCTCACCGTCGCTCGGCGAAGGCCGGGCCAGGGATTCGGCGACGCCGACGATGCGCAGGGGCATCGGCCCGAGGTAGATCGTGCGTCCGACCGCCTGCGCGCCAGGAAACATCCGCTCGGCCATCGAGGCGGTGACGATGGTCGCACCGCGCAGGCCTTCGCTGCCGTCGAGCGCTTCCACCTCGGCGACGTCCATGTACTCGTCGGGCAGGAAGTCGCGACCCGCGACCAGGCGGATGCCCAGCGTCGCGGCAGTGGTCTCGTCGGCGGAGTAGCGCGCCGCGTGCAACGTGGGCTGCGCCTGGTCGGCGCTCAGCGATACCCCGGAGTTGCTGGACGAGAACCGGTAGAACGGCAACTGGTTGGTGACTGTGACGCCGGCGACGCCGGGGACTGCGCGCAGCGCCGCCAGGTCTTCGCGCGTCCTGGCGCCGGCATCGGTCTGCGGCCCGATGCCGCTGAGTCGGATCTGCAGCAGTTCGCGTTCTGCGATGCCGCTGGGCCGCCGCACCGCGTCGATGCGTTCGCCGATCAGGAACAAGGCGTTGCAGACGATCGCGCAGGTGAGCGCGATCTCCAGCACGATCAGCAACGCGGCGGTCCGGTGGCGGCGCATGGACGAGACGATGGGGTGGACGTGCATGGTGGGGGCCTGTGGAAAGCGCGATAAGGGAGCAGGGCGAGCGCGTGTCATTGGGACTTGAGCTGGAGGGCCGGTGCGATCTGCATCGAGCGCCAGGCCGGCAGCAGGCCGGCGGCGATGCTGGCGCCGAGTGCGAGCACGAAGGTGAGCAGCAGCATCGCGCCGTCGAGATGGGCGAGCGCGGCGTAGTCGGTCGGGCGCTGGCGCACCGCCCACAGGCCGGCCTGCGCGAGCCCCAGCCCGAGCACGCCGCCGGCGACCCCGACCGTGCCACTTTCGACGAGGGCCTGTACGAACACGTCGCGGCGCGAGGCGCCGAGCGCGCGACGCACGCCGATCTCGCCGCCGCGACGCAGGAACTTGGCCAGCAGCAGGCCCACGGTGTTGACCAGACAGACCAGCAGAAAGCCCAGCGCCAGCCACAACTGCAGGCGCACGTCGCCGGGCACGACCTTGCGGTGGTCGAGCCAGTCCATCACGCTGCGCAGCCGCACGTTGGCTGGCCGCTCGAACCGCCCCGCCGCCTTCTGCTGCGCGGAATAGTTGGCCAGGTACGCCCGGAAGCCATCGGCCTGCGCCGGGTCCTCGAGTTCCACCCAATACTGGATCCACGTGCAGGGCGCGTTGATCGCCCGGCTGTCGTTGGTCGGTGCGTTGCCGAAACAGTTGCTGCTGCCCGAGGTGCCGATCCCGAGTTCGATCGCCGTCGAGAACGGCAGGAACAGATGCTCCTGGCCATCGAAGCGGCCGGTGTTGAGGTCGTAGAACTTGGGCCGCGGCAACCAGTCGTCGATCACGCCGACGATCCGCAGCGCATTGCCGTCGACGCGGATCTGCCGACCGACGCTGTCGGCGCCGCCGAACAGCTTGTCGTTGAGCGTGCGGCCGATCACCGCGACGCGGCCGCGTCCGGCGTCGTCCTGCGCGCTCCAGCCCTGGCCGTAGAGGAAGGGCACATCGAACATCGCGAAGAAGTCGACCGAGGTGTAGCGCATGGACGCGAGAAACGGACGTACCGCGCTTTCTTCGGCCTCGATGATGCCGCCACCCCCGGTCATCATCGCCTGCCGCGTGGCGTGCTTGTCGGCCAGCAAGGCCTCGGCATCGAAGCGGGTCAACTGGCGATCGGGTTCGGCGCCCGGCACGTAGGTCGCCAGCGGCTCGGGATCGAGCTGGACGTGGAACAGCCGCGCGCTCTTGCCCGGAATCGGGTCGCCCGACAGCACGTGGAACACCGTCAACGTGGTCATGCAGGCACCGATGCCCAGTGCGAGCGTGATCACCATCAGCGCGGTCAGCACGCGGTTGCGGCGGAAGCTGCGCAGAGCGAGGTTGAGGTAGTAGCCGAGCATGAGGGGTTCCGGTAATGGATCAGGCGCTGCGGGTGGCGATGGCGGGGGAAATGGCGGCGGCGCGCAGGGCCGGGCCGAGCACGGCCAGCTGACCGAGCAGCCACAGCAGCGCCGCGCCCAGCGGCAGGTACGACAGCGGCAGGCGCGCAAGTTCGAAATGGCGCATCAGCAGCAGGTTGCCGCCGTAAGCCAGGGCCATGCCCAATGCGATGCCCAGGCCGGCGAGCAGGAAGTTCTCGAGTTGGAAGTAGCGCAGGATGTCGCCGCGGGTCGCCCCGAGCGCGCGGCGAATGCCGATCTGCCGGGTGCGTTGCTGGACCCAGAAGCTGGCGAGTCCGACGATCCCCAAGGCCGTCACCAGCAGCATCGCGGCGATCACGCCAAGCAGCAGCCAGGCCATCGCACGGTCGCGTTCGAAGTAGCGCGCGCGCAGGTCCGACAGCGGGCGGCTCTGGCCCAGGTCGATCACCGCCTCGGGCACGGCTGCGGCCACCGCGTCGCGCGCGGCGATCGCCAGGCGCGGCAGGTCGAGCGGATCGGCGCGCAGCGCGTAGACGCCCGACTGGGCCTCGTCGCGCACCGGCACGATCACCGACCATTGCGCGCCGGCGACGCCGTTCTCGCTGCGTCCCGGATTGGGGCGGGCGAAGTGCGGCAGCAGACCGGCGACGCGGAAGTGGTAGTCGCCCATCCAGAACTCGCGGCCGACCGCCGGTTCGCCGGGCCACAGGTGGGCGGCGAAGGCCTCGGTGATCCAGACCTCGGCGTCGGTCGGCAGGAAGTTCTCGATGGGCTGGAAGTCCGCCGCCTCGAATCCGCGCCCCTGCGATGGCCGCAGGCCGAGCGTCTGGATTGCGTCGGGACCGAAGGTATAGAAATGCGGCACGCCGCCGAAATGCCGGCCCTCGGCGTCCAGCGTCACCCCGGCGTCGGCGTCGCGGATGCCGAACGGCGTGGCATTGAGCACGCCGGCCGCCTGTACGCCCGGCAGGCCGCGAATGGCCGCCAGCACCCGGGCGTTGATGTCGGCGTTGACGCAGCCGTCGCAGCCGCGCAGCGCCACGACCGCCAGCGACGGCGCATCGAGGCCGCTGTCGATGCGCATCAGCGCCAGGCGGCCGGCGATCAGGAAGCAGGCATTGCACAGCACCGCGCAGGCGAGCGCGATCTCGAGCACGATCAGGCTCGTGGCGACGCGGTGCCGGCTCAGCGCGGCGACGATCGGTCGGATGTCCATCACCAGCGTCCTCACAGCGATTTGAGTTGCAGGGCCGGTGCGATCCGACTGGCGCGCAGGGCAGGGAACAGGCCGGCGAGCAGGCTGGCAGCGAGTGCCAGCGCAAAGGTCGCCGCAAACATCGACAGGTCCAGGCGCGCCAGATCGGCGTACTCGACCGGCTGGCGGCGGATCGCCCACAGCCCCAGCAGCGTCAGTCCCCAGCCCAGAACGCCACCGGCCAGCCCGACCATGCCCGCTTCGACCAGGCACTGCACGAAGATCGCCCGGCGCGAGGCGCCGAGTGCGCGGCGCACACCGATCTCGCCGCCGCGGCGCAGGAACTTGGCCAGCAACAACCCGACCGTGTTGAACAGGCAGATCGCCAGGAATGCCAGCGCCAGCCAGGTCTGCAGCCGGACATCGCGCGGAACCACATGGTTGTAGTCCAGCCAGTCCATTAGCCCGAGCACGCGCGCGTTGTCCGCGTGCTGGATCCGGCCCTGCGCCTGCTGTTGCCGTGCGTACGTGGCGACGAAGTCGCGATAGCGGGCGACCTTGTCCGGGGTGTCGAGCTGCACCCACAACTGCAGCCACACGCAGTCGCTGCCCTGCAGATGGCCCGGGACCTTGGGCAACTGCCAGCAGGTGAACTGCTGGAAATGACCGTCGTTGAGCTCAAGGCCCGTGGGAAACGGCACGAAGACGTCCTGCGGCGCGGCGTAGAAGCTCGCGGTATCGCCCTGCGCGAAGTTGCCGCCGGCCAGGCGGTAGTACAGCGGCGAGGGCCGCCAGGGCGCGAGCACGCCGACGATGCGCACATCGGCGTCGCGGATGCGCAGCGTCCGGCCGACGCTGTCGCCGCCGCCGAACAGCGTGCGGTTGAGGTCGGAGGAGATCACCGCCACGCGGGCGTGGCCGGTGTCGTCGGCGGCGCTCCAGCCGGCGCCGTAGGCGAACGGCACATCGAACATCGGAAAGAAGTCGGCATGCGTGGACAGCATCTGGGTCATCAGCGGCGGGCGCCCGGTCTCGGGCGCCTGCAGCCGGATCTCGCTCTCGACCACCAGCGCCTGCCGGTCCGCACGGCCGGCGCGCCACAGATCCATCGCCGTGGTGTAATCAAGCATGTCCGGGGGGTTGGGGCGCATGGGTTCGCCTGGCCTCGGGTCGACCTGCGGGTAGAAGAGCGTGCCGCTGCGGCCGGGCAGCGGATCGCCCGACAGCAGGTGCATCACGGTCAGCGTGGTCATCGCCGCGCCGATGCCGACCGCGACCGACAGCACCATCAAGGCCGTCAGGACCTGGTTGCGGCCGAAGCTGCGCAGCGCGAGCCGGGCGTAGTAGGCGAACATCGCGGGGTGCATTCCTGAGGTC
This sequence comes from Luteimonas sp. TWI662, assembly GCF_039673825.1. Taxonomy (NCBI): domain Bacteria; kingdom Pseudomonadati; phylum Pseudomonadota; class Gammaproteobacteria; order Lysobacterales; family Lysobacteraceae; genus Luteimonas; species Luteimonas sp. TWI662. Next base: position 40,065 of record NZ_JBDJMI010000004.1, read on the forward strand.
AGGCCGCGGCGGTCGCGGATTCGCGGCGCAGATCGGTCGCCAGGCCGTCGACGATGTGCACATTGCGCTGGGCGCGCGCGGCGAGCTCGGGATCGTGGGTGACCATGACGATCGTCGTGCCCTGCGCGTGGATCTCCTCGAGCAGTTCCAGCACGCTGCGCGCCATCTGCGAGTCGAGGTTGCCGGTCGGTTCGTCGGCCAGCAGCAGGCGCGGACTGCCGGCCAGCGCACGGGCGATCGCCACGCGCTGTTGCTGGCCGCCCGACAGCTCGGCCGGGTAATGCTTCATGCGCGAGGCCAGGCCGACCAGGCCCAGCGCTTCCTCGATCCGCAGACGGCGTTCGGAGGCCGGCATGCCGCGATAGCGCAACGGCACGTCGACGTTGTCGAACAGGTTGAGGTCGGGGATCAGGTTGAAGCCCTGGAAGATGAAGCCGATCTTCTCGTTGCGCAGGCGCGAGCGCTGGTTGTCGTTGAGCCCCTGCACATCGACGCCGTCGAGCTTGTAGGTCCCGCTGGTGAAGGTTTCCAGCAGGCCTGCAATGTTGAGGAACGTCGTCTTGCCCGAACCCGACGGACCGGTGACGGCGACGAACTCGCCTTCGCGGACATGCAAGTCGAGCGCGCGCAGCGCATGGGTTTCGACGAGCTCGGTGCGGTAGACCTTGCCGACCTGGTTCATCTGCAACATGGGGCGATCCTTATCTTGGACATGGAAGGAGCGGACCCGCGTGGGTCCGGGGGAAATCTCAACGGCTGATGCGCACCCGTTCGGCCTCGCCGAACAGGTCGCTGCCCGACACGACGATGCGCTCGCCGGCCTGCAGGCCCGACACGATCTCGACCGCGCCCAGGCTGCTGGCGCCGGCCTGGATCGGACGGCGCACCGCGCTGTTGCCATCGACGACATAGGCGTAGCGGCCACCGGACTGCTCGACGAATGGGCCGCGCTCGACCATCAGCACATCGCGCCGGGTGTCGAGCAGGATCCGCGCCGACAAGCGCTGGTTCTGGCGCAGGCCGGCCGGCTGGCGCTGCGAGAAGCGCACACGCGCGGCGACTTCGCCGGCGACGACTTCGGGCGAGACCGCCGACACCTCGGCCGGGAACACTTCGTTGGCGCTGCGGATCTCGGCCGGCATCCCGATCGCCAGGTCGCGCGCGAAGCTTTCGGGCACCTTGATCTCGACCTCGAACACCGACAGATCGACCACGCCCAGCACCGGTGCGTTGGCAGCGACGTTGGTGAACTGGGCCACCTGCACCTGGCCGACCTGGCCATCGAAGGGCGCGCGCAAGGTCAGCGCCTGGACCTGGCGGCGGGCCTCGGCGACGACGGCGCCCTGGCGGTCGGCGAGCAACTGCTTGTTGCGCGCGTCCAGGCCGGCGCCCTGGCCCTGCAGATTCGCATCCTCGCGCGCAGAGGCCAGACCGATGTCGGTCTTCTTCAGCGCATCCTCGGACTTGGCCAAGTCGACCTGGGCGACGACACCGGCTTCGAACGCGCGCTGGTAGCGCTGCAGATCGCGCTCGGCCGCGGTACGTTCGATCTGCGCCTGGTCGAGCAGCTTGCGCGCCTCGGCGCGGGCGATCCGTGCATCGAGCGTCGCGCGTTCGGCCTCGGCCTGGAGGCTTGCGAAGGTGGACTCCTCCTGGACCAGCTTGCTACGCAGCTCCGGACTGTCGATCTCGGCCAGCACCTGGCCCTTCTCGACGCGGTCGCCAGCGACCACTTTCAATGTCACCGTGCCCGGCGCGATCGCGTACAGCGTGGGGCTGTTGGCCGAGATCACGCGCCCCTCGGCGGCGATGTCGCGCACCAGGTCGCCCCGGGTGACCTCGGCGATCCGCAGCCGGGCCGCGTCGATCGACGTGGCGCCCGACGCCCAGCCGGCGACCAGCCAGGCGAGCGCTGCGATCACCGCGATCGCGGCCGCGGCGATCGCCAGCCAGCGACGCCGGCGCACTGGGCGCGCAGTATGGACCGTGTCCTGCGCAGAGGTGTCGCGGATACCGCGGCGGACAGGAGGAAACGAGGTGGGTGCGGACATGGGACGGGCACGTTCGGGATCTGACAGTCACAAAGCAGGGATCGTGCCAAAATCAAGCCATTGATTGTATTGAGAATTTCCGGGGTGTTCGGGTGTCCGCGGCGGCGTCCGGACGTCCGCGGCGCGGACAACCGCGCGCCATATCCTCCCGAGGATGTGAGAAAATGCGAATCATTCGCATCATGGAGTCGCCAGCGTCATGCCGACGTGCCTGGGACCGGCCGCAGCCGGAACGGCCCGATCCCGACCGTTGCGCTGTACGGACCGTGCCGCACGCATCCAGCGCGCATGCGCCGCACTGGGCGCCATCGCGGTGCACGCCGTGGTCGTGCTGCTGGTGTTGGGGCCGGGCGAGGACCCGCACTCGCCGCCGAGAGCTGATGCGGTGATCGAGGTGAGTTTCCTGCCCGCCGCCGCGCCGCCGGTCCCGGTCGAGTCGAGGGACGCGCCCGCACCGGTGCCCGAGACGCGTCGGAGGCCAGCGCCGCGAACGCCGCAGCCACAGCCGCACACGGCGCCGTCCGACCCGCTGCCGGTGCTGGCAGACATTGCGCGTCCGGAGCACGCCGCTGCCTCGACCGCCACGGAGGTGTCTATGGACCCACCGGCGCCGCACGACCAACAGGCCGCGGCCCCGCCGAGTCCACCCGCACCGTCCACCGATGCCCTGGCCGGTCGCCGCGACGATCGCTGGGAAGCGCGGGTGATGGCGCGACTGGCCCGGTATCGACATTACCCGAGCGCGGCGCGGACACGCGGCGAGGAAGGGGTGGCGATCGTGCGCCTGCGCATGGACCGGGCCGGTCGTGTGCTCTCGGCGGCGCTCGCGCGCTCGTCGGGATCGACCCGGCTCGATGCCGCCGCGATCGAGACGTTTCATCGCGCCGCGCCGCTGCCGGCGATTCCGGCCGATCTGCCGGCCCCGATCGAGATCGCGGTGCCGGTCGAGTTCTTCATGCACTGAACGGTGGCGTGTGGCGCCACGGCGCCCGGCCCCGGCCGGCCGCTAGAATGGCGCATTGACTGGCAGGAGCGGGCGGCATGTGCGGAATCGTCGGTGCGATCGCGGATCGCGATGTGGTCCCGGTCCTGGTCGAGGGCCTCAAGCGGCTGGAGTATCGCGGCTACGATTCGGCCGGCATCGCGGTGCTCGACGGCGACACGGTGCGGCGCGTGCGCCGGACCGGCCGCGTCGCCGAGATGGCCGCGGCCGCGCAGGCCGAGGCGCTGCAGGCGCGTCTGGGCATCGGCCACACGCGCTGGGCGACCCATGGCGGAGTCACCGAGCACAACGCGCATCCGCACATCAGTCACGACACGCTGGCGCTGGTGCACAACGGCATCATCGAGAACCACGAGGCGCAGCGCGAGCGCCTGGCCGCGCTGGGCTACGTGTTCGAGTCGCAGACCGACACCGAGGTCATCGCCCATCTGATCCATCACCACCAGACCCAGGGCCTGGACCTGCTGGCCGCCCTGCAGGCCGCGGTCAAGGAGCTCGACGGCGCCTATGCGCTGGCGGTGATCGATCGACGCGACCCCGGCCGCCTGGTCGCGGCCCGGATGGGGTGCCCGTTGCTGGTGGGCCTGGGCGAAGGCGAACAGTTCGTCGCCTCCGACGTCTCGGCGATCCTGCAGGCCACGCGCCGGGTGATCTTCCTCGAAGAAGGCGATACCGCCGAGCTCACCCGCGATGCGGTGCGGATCTTCGACGGCACCGGGGCCGAGGTAACGCGCTCCGAGCACCTGTCCGACGTCTCGCTGGCGTCGCTGGAGCTCGGGCCGTACCGGCACTTCATGCAGAAGGAGATCCACGAGCAGCCGCGCGCGCTGGGCGACACGCTCGAGGCGATCATCGATGCGGCCGCGTTCGAGCCGGGTCTGTTCGGCGATGCCGACGGTCAGGTGCTGCGCGAGATCGAGGGCGTGCAGATCCTGGCCTGCGGCACCAGCTTCTATGCCGGCTCGGTCGCACGCTATTGGATCGAGTCGATCGCCGGGCTGCCGTGCTCGGTCGAGATCGCCAGCGAGTACCGCTACCGCGAGGCGGTGGCCAATCCCAAGCATCTGATCGTGACCATTTCCCAGTCGGGCGAGACGCTCGACACGATGGAGGCGCTCAAGTACGCCAAGTCGCTCGGTCACCAGCACACGCTGTCGATCTGCAACGTGCCCGAGAGTGCGATCCCGCGCGCCAGCCGCCTGGTGTTCTACACCCGCGCCGGCGCCGAGATCGGCGTCGCCTCGACCAAGGCGTTCACGACCCAGCTCGTGGGCCTGTTCGCACTGGCCGCCACGCTCGGCAAGCTGGCCGGCCGCGTCGACGCCGCGCAGGAGGCCGATTACGTCGAAGCGCTGCGCCACCTGCCGGGCAGCGTGCAGCACGCGCTCAACCTCGAGCCGCAGATCGCCTCGTGGGCCGAGCGCTTCGCGCCCAAGCAGCATGCGCTGTTCCTGGGCCGCGGCGTGCACTACCCGATCGCGCTCGAAGGCGCGCTCAAGCTCAAGGAGATCTCCTACATCCACGCCGAGGCCTACCCGGCGGGCGAACTCAAGCACGGCCCGCTGGCGCTGGTCGATGCCGACATGCCGGTCGTGGTGATCGCGCCCAGGGACGGGCTGCTGGAGAAGGTGAAGTCCAACATGCAGGAAGTGCGCGCGCGCGGCGGCGAGCTGTTCGTCTTCACCGACGCCGACAGCAACTTCGGCCCGTCGGAGGGCGTGCACGTGATCCGCACCCCGCGCCATGTGGGCGTGCTGAGTCCGATCGTGCACACGATCCCGGTGCAGCTGCTGGCCTACCACACCGCACTGGCGCGCGGCACCGACGTCGACAAGCCGCGCAACCTCGCCAAGTCGGTCACCGTCGAGTAGGCCCTGTGGAGCGCCGCCGCCCGGCCGTTGCCGGGCGCGGCAGCATGCCCACGCCGGCCGCGCGATCTGTGAAAATGCCGCGGTGAAGACGATGCACCACCCGCACGGACGCGCCGCCAGATGAGCGATCCGACTCCGCCCTCGCTGTTCTCGGTCGTGCCGGCCGGCGTGTTCGGCCCGCTGGCCTCGGCCAACCGCGAGCACTACTGGCTGCTGTTGCACCGGTTGTTCGACGAGTTCTTCGGCCCCGATGCGCCGATGCCGCCCAGTCACGGCTTGCCGCGCCGCGAGATCACCGCCGCGATCGAGCGCTACCTGGTGGCCGACGACCCCTGGGAGGACGAGGACGGGCAGGGCCCGGACACGCCGCCGGGCATCCGTGCGCACGGCATCTACGAACGTTTCCGCAACGCCGGCTGGCTGCGCCAGGAGCGCATCGGCGCGCGCGAGATGGTCGCCATGCCGCCGGCGGTCTCGCAACTGCTGTCGACGCTGGTCGAGTTCGCCGAACACGGGCCGACCTTCGTCTCGGCCAAGGTGCGCTCGATCGAACTGCAGATGCAGCAGGTCATCGACGGTGGCGGCGCTGGCGACGCCCTCGACGAAGCGGCCGACCAGGCCCGCCGGCTGCTGGTCTCGCTGGCGTCGATGAGCCTGCAGGTACGCGACCTGATGCCCGAGCTCAGCCGTGCCGAGACCACCGCGCAGTTCGCGCGGCAATGGTTCGAGCAGTACGTCTCGCGCTTTTTCATCGGCGACTACGCCGGCCTGCATCGTGCCGACCACCCGCTGGCGCGCCGCAGTTCGATCCTGGCGATGGTGCAGCAGGTCGAGACCGGCCCGCGGCACGAGGCGCTGCGGGCCTGGTACCGCGAGCATCTGACCGGTGGCGACGATGCGCGGGCGGCGCTGCGGCTCGGGCGCAGCCTGCGCCGGCTGCGCGAACTCGAGCGCATTGACGAGTACCTCGGCCGGCTCGATGACGACATCCGCCAGGCCAATCGCCGCGCGCTGGCCTTCCTCGACTACCGGCTGCGCGCGCCCGACCGGCTCGACATCCTGCTGCGTCGCGCTTGCCGCGGCGTGCTGACTGCGCCGGCCGAGGCGCTGCGGTTGCCGGTCGCCCCCGGCGCGCTGATGGACGAGACGCGCCTGCGTCCGCCGCGGACCCGGCCACAGCCGATCCCTCGCAGCGCCAATGCCGCCCAGGTCCCGACGCCCGAACAACTCGCGCGGCTGAGCCTGTTGCGGCGCATGAAGCGGGCGCGGCTGGTCACCGCCGAGGATATGGCCCGTTATGTCGGCCGCCATCTGGGCGAGGCCGACCGCGTCGATTCGGATCAGATGCGCGTGGCCTCGATCGAGGACCTGCGCGCCTACCAGACCTTGCTTACGCTGGCGCTGCGCAGCCAGCGGATCGGCGGCCTGCGCCGCGACGATCCGCTCAGCCGGCTATTGCGCGGCTTCCGCGTCGAGCTTCTCGATTCCACCGAGCCGCTGGACAACGGCGTACTGCGCGCACCGCGCTTCGTCGTCCGCCGTCTCGCGCCCACCCGGACCCCCGCATGAAACGCAGCTGGAACACCTTGAGCCAACAGTCCAACGGCCTGTACGCCGTGCAGGACTTCGAGCGCGCCGCCTACCGGCTGGTCACCGAGCAGGTGCTCTACGCCGCCGATCGCACCGCACGCGTGGCCTATCACTTGGTCGAGGACCATTTCGACGATTTCGTCGGCGCGCTCGCGCCGCTGGGCATCCGGCTGGCGCGCAATCCGCACTACCGGTACCTGGTCGCGTTGCCCGCGCATGGCGAGGGCGTCGCGGTCACGCTCGATGAGACCTTGCTGCTGTTGGTGCTGCGCCAGCGTTACGACGAGGCGATGCGCCAGGGGCAGATCGAGGAACACGGCGAGGTCGTCGTCGAACTGCCCGAACTTCAGGAGGCCTACCAGGCGCTGGTCGGCCGCCCGATGCCCGACGTCGGCACCTTGCGCACGCTCGCGCGCAGTCTGCGCCGCTGGGGCCTGGCGCGGTTGGTGGATTCTGATCGCGACGATCCGCAGCCATTCCATCTGGTAGTGCGCCCGGCGGTCGTGGAGATCGTCGGCGAGCTGTGGTTGCAACGCCTCGACCAGCACAATCGCGACGACGACGGCGCCTCGGACGACAGCGCTCAGGACGAGTCGGAGGACGACGATGCAACTGCTTGAACGCGTCCATCTGGTGCAGTTCTTCCTGTTCGAGGCGCAGACGCTCGAACTGGACGCGACCAGCGCGATCATCGCCCCCAACGGCGCCGGCAAGAGCGCGTTGCTCGACGCGCTGCAGATCGTGCTGCTGGGCGGCGACCGCAGCCGCATCCGCTTCAATGCGCAGGCCGGCGGCAGCGCCCGCGCGCGCACGATCCGCGATTACTGCCTGGGCGTGTACCGCAGCGGCGACGACGGCCGCAAGCGGCGCACCGCGACCACGTACATCAGCCTGGTGTTCCGCGACCAGGAGACCGGCCAGGCGCTGACGGCCGGCATCGCACTGGGTGCCTCCGTCGACGAACCCGAGCATCGCCTGCACGGCCTGTATCTGCTGCCCGGCGTCGCGCTGGAGCGCGACGACCACCTGGAACGCATCAAGGGCCGCGAATTGCCGCTGGCGTGGCCGACATTTCGTGAACTGGCCGCGCGCCGCTGCCGCGAGGCGGGCGAGAAGGTCGAACTGCACACCACCAGCGAGCGCTTCGTCCGCGACCTGCTGTTCCGGCTGCGCGCCGGGCCGGGCGTCCAGCCCGACCTCAACGCTTACCGAAAAGCGTTCCAGAACGCGCTGAACCTGCAGCGGGTGGAGGATGTCGACCTGTTCGTGCGCACGCTGGTTGCCGAGGACCGGCCGACCGACATCGCCCGCTTCCGCGCGCTGCTCGAGAGCTTCCGGCAGATCCGCGACAAGATCGAGCAGGTCCGCCAGCGCATCGAGTCGGCCGAAGAGGTCGAGCGCCAGTACGGCAAGATCGCGGCGCAGGCCGTGCGCGCCGCTTCCTACCGTGCACTGGCGGCCGAGTACCGCCGCGACCTGCTCGGCGAGCAGGTGGAGCAGGCCGAACAAGCGGGCGAAGCGGCCCGCCAGGCGCTGGCGGCCGCCCGCGTGCAGTTGCAGGACGCGCGCAGCGAGCGCGAAAGCCTCAAGCACGAACTCGAGCTTGCCCAGCAGCAACTCCAGGGCAGCCGCGGCTACGGCGAACAGGCCTCGTTCGATGAACTGGCCGAGCGCGACCGCGAGGAACTGGCCCGCCTCAAGCGGGAACTCGGCACCCAATTCGCCTATGTGCGCGACCAGTTGCAGGCGGTGCGCGGCCTGGCGGACCCCGAGCTCGATGCGGCCCGGATCGACGACGCCGTTGCCCCCTGGCGCGACTGGGCCAATGCGCTGAACGACCTTGCGCCCGACGCTGCCATCGCGCTGGCGCCCGATCGCTTCCATGCCCAGGCCTTGGACGCGCTCGCGGCGGCGGCGCCACTGCGCGCGGCCGTCGCCACGCGCGCCCGCGCCGCATACGAGGCCTGGCAGACAGCGCGCAGCCGTCGCGATGCGCTCAAGGGCAACCAGCAACGGCTGAGCGTCGGCAAGGCCGGCCTGCGTGACGACGTCATGCGGTTGATGAACTACCTGCATGAAGCCGGGATCGAAGCGCAGCCGGTCTGCGACCTGGTGCGTGTGCGTGACGCGGCTTGGCAACCGGCCATCGAAGCCTATCTGCGCAGCCACGTCGAAGCGTTGCTGGTGCCGGCTGGCCAAGAGGAGCAGGCGGTGCGCGTGTATCGCGCGCTGCAGGGCGCGCGCGCGGTCTACGGCGTCAAGCTCGCATTGCCCGGCGCGGCGCGCGGACAACGCAGTGAACGTCCTGCGGCCGACAGCGTCGCGGCGTTGATCGAGGGCGACAATGCCGATGCGGTCGCCTATCTGCGGCGGCAGCTCGGCGATCTGCGTTGCGTGGAGACCGAGGCCGAGGTGGTCCGCAGCCGTCAAGGCCTGACCCGCGACGGCCTGGTCGCCAAGGGCGGCGGGATCGAGCGGCGGCGCCTGCCCGCCGGCTCTGAGCTTCGGATCGGCGCGAACGACGGCCGCGAACGCCTGCGCGTGTTGCGTGAAGAGCTCGAGGCGGTCGAGCGCGACCTGCGCGAGTGCGAACCCGAGGCGCGGCGCCTCGACGCACTCCAGCAAGCCCTCGCCCGGTTCGCCGACGCCGGCGAGACCGCCGACGCCCTGCACGCGCAGTTGCTGCAGCATCGCCAGATCGAATCGCGCTACCGCGCCCGCGTGCGCAGCCAGGCCGAGGCGGTCGATCCCGACCTGCTGCGCCTGAGCGAACAGCTGCGCGCGTTGCGCGAGCGTCATGACGAGAACGAGCGCCGGATCGAGGGTCTGATCGGCACCGAGGCGGTGTCGCGCAGCGGCGTCGACCAGGCGCAGCGGGTGCTCGAAGGCCTGCAGGCCCAGGAAGCGCTCGTCGCCCAGGCCGCGGTCGATGCCTTCCGCGACGGCGACGTCGATCCGAACCGGGTGGAGCGCCAGCGCGAGGAGCTCGACGCCAAATGGCCCTCGCTCGAGGAGCGCAGCCGGCGTTGCGACGAGCGCGCCCGCGACAGCGACAGCCAGCTCGCCCGGCTGCTGCCCGAGGCCTGGAGCGCGCTGGCACAGTACGCCCGCGATCATGGCCTGAGCCTGGAGTTCGACGCCAGCGCCTGGCGCCCGGCGCGCAGTCTGCTGCAGCGCGAACTCGCCCAACTGCGCGACACCGAGCTGGTGCGCTACCAGGGCGAAGCCGAGCAGGCCTACGCCACCGCGGTCGAGACCTTCCGCGCCAGCGTCGCGTCGGCGCTGTACGACAACTTCAATCGCCTCAAGCAACAGATCGCCACGCTCAACCGGACCTTGCGCAGCAGTCCGGCGTTCTCCAACAACGAGCGCTACCAGTTCCATTACGAGGTCGTGCCCGAGTTCCGTGATCTCGAACGCT
>NZ_JBDJMI010000004.1:55000-180319 GCF_039673825.1 Luteimonas sp. TWI662
ACCGTATAGGGGAGGCGAAGGGAAACCGAGTCTGATAAGGGCGCATAGTCGCGGGTAATAGACCCGAAACCGGGTGATCTAGTCATGCCCAGGGTGAAGGTTGAGTAACATCAACTGGAGGCCCGAACCCACTCCCGTTGCAAAGGTAGGGGATGAGGTGTGATTAGGAGTGAAAAGCTAATCGAACCCGGAGATAGCTGGTTCTCCTCGAAAGCTATTTAGGTAGCGCCTCATGTGAATCTTCCTGGGGGTAGAGCACTGTTATGGCTAGGGGGTCATTGCGACTTACCAAACCATTGCAAACTCCGAATACCAGGACAGAATGCATGGGAGACACACGGCGGGTGCTAACGTCCGTCGTGAAAAGGGAAACAACCCAGACCCACAGCTAAGGTCCCAAATTATCACTAAGTGGGAAACGATGTGGAAAGGCACAGACAGCCAGGAGGTTGGCTTAGAAGCAGCCATCCTTTAAAGAAAGCGTAATAGCTCACTGGTCGAGTCGGTCTGCGCGGAAGATTTAACGGGGCTAAGTGATAAACCGAAGCTTGGGGTGCACAACTTGTTGTGCGCGGTAGAGGAGCGTTCCGTAAGCCGTCGAAGGCGGATTGAGAAGTCCGTTGGAGGTATCGGAAGTGCGAATGCTGACATGAGTAACGATAATGAGGGTGAAAAGCCCTCACGCCGAAAGCCCAAGGTTTCCTTGCGCAACGTTAATCGACGCAGGGTGAGTCGGCCCCTAAGGCGAGGCAGAAATGCGTAGTCGATGGGAAGCTGGTTAATATTCCAGCACCTCGCATAAGTGCGATGGGGGGACGGAGAAGGTTAGGTCTACCAGGCGTTGGTTGTCCTGGAGAAAGGCGGTAGGAGTGGGTCTTAGGCAAATCCGGGACCCTTTAACTCCGAGCACCGAGACGAGCTCATTAGAGCGAAGTGACTGATACCACGCTTCCAGGAAAAGCCCCTAAGCTTCAGCTTATGCAGACCGTACCGTAAACCGACACAGGTGGGTAGGAAGAGAATTCTCAGGCGCTTGAGAGAACTCGGGTGAAGGAACTAGGCAACATAGCACCGTAACTTCGGGAGAAGGTGCGCCCTTGATCGTGGCTCGTGCGAGCTAGAGCGATCGAGGGCCGCAGTGACCAGGCCGCTGCGACTGTTTATCAAAAACACAGGACTCTGCAAACACGAAAGTGGACGTATAGGGTCTGACGCCTGCCCGGTGCCGGAAGGTTAATTGATGGGGTCAGCCGCAAGGCGAAGCTCTTGATCGAAGCCCCGGTAAACGGCGGCCGTAACTATAACGGTCCTAAGGTAGCGAAATTCCTTGTCGGGTAAGTTCCGACCTGCACGAATGGCGTAACGATGGCGGCGCTGTCTCCACCCGAGACTCAGTGAAATTGAAATCGCTGTGAAGATGCAGCGTTCCCGTGGCAAGACGGAAAGACCCCGTGAACCTTTACTATAGCTTTACACTGAACGTTGAGTTCGTCTGTGTAGGATAGGTGGGAGGCTATGAAACTGTGGCGCTAGCTGCAGCGGAGCCAACCTTGAAATACCACCCTGTCGTGCTTGACGTTCTAACCTAGGTCCGTTATCCGGATCGGGGACCGTGTATGGTGGGTAGTTTGACTGGGGCGGTCTCCTCCCAAAGAGTAACGGAGGAGCTCGAAGGTACGCTCAGCGCGGTCGGACATCGCGCACTGTGTGCAAAGGCATAAGCGTGCTTGACTGCAAGATCGACGGATCAAGCAGGTAGGAAACTAGGACTTAGTGATCCGGTGGTTCTGTATGGAAGGGCCATCGCTCAACGGATAAAAGGTACTCCGGGGATAACAGGCTGATACCGCCCAAGAGTTCATATCGACGGCGGTGTTTGGCACCTCGATGTCGGCTCATCACATCCTGGGGCTGTAGTCGGTCCCAAGGGTATGGCTGTTCGCCATTTAAAGTGGTACGCGAGCTGGGTTCAGAACGTCGTGAGACAGTTCGGTCCCTATCTGCCATGGGCGTTGGAGATTTGAGAGGGGCTGCTCCTAGTACGAGAGGACCGGAGTGGACGAACCTCTGGTGTTCCGGTTGTCACGCCAGTGGCACTGCCGGGTAGCTATGTTCGGAAGCGATAACCGCTGAAAGCATCTAAGCGGGAAGCGCGCCTCAAGATGAGATCTCCCGGGAGCTTGACTCCCCTGAAGGAACCATCAAGACCAGGTGGTTGATAGGCTGGGTGTGTAAGTACAGCAATGTATTGAGCTAACCAGTACTAATGATCCGTGTGGCTTGACCATATAACCTCAAGTTGCTTCGCAATCCGAAGCATCCTTGGCCCTACGACACGTACAGTCGTCCCAATGTTCGCTACTTCCCAACCTCTGAGAGCGTGAGCGCTGTCGGTCCCAATTCGAGCGGAGCATTCCCTCGAAATATCGACCGGCCGGCGACCCTCCACCCTCTCCCTGGTGACAATAGCTGTATGGAACCACCCGATCCCATTCCGAACTCGGAAGTGAAACGTACATGCGCCGATGGTAGTGTGCATCTAGCATGCGAGAGTAGGTCATCGCCAGGGTCTTTACCCAAAACCCCCGCCGGTTATCCGGCGGGGGTTTTTCTTTGCGCCGCTTCGTTGTTTGCCGCGGGCACCAGCCCGACTTACTTCGGAAGGTCCGGTCGCCTGCTTGCTTCGGGCGGGCAGCAGCCCGCCGCCCGGTAGCCGCTCTTCCCTCGGCAAGGCATCCTGCCTTGACTCGGGCGCGCGCTATCCATGGCGCGCTTGACGCAGCCACCGGCCGCCAGGCCGCCACCAGCTACTCGAGAAATCGGTTCAGCGCCGCAGACGGTGCAGTTGCGCCAAGTCCTCCGCCACAGATGCGTCGCGGGGCCAGGCGAGTGCTGCTGAGTTGATATCCGTGGTGTGCACAGAGCCCGGCTTGGTACGATGCGTCCGGCACGGGCCTATAGCTCAATGGTTAGAGCAGAGGACTCATAATCCTTTGGTTCCAGGTTCGAGTCCTGGTGGGCCCACCAGCCAGCGCACCGTTTCGCGAAACCCTTACATCCGCATCGTTACATTGCGGCACTACCTGAATGCGATGCGGCGGAACGATGATGCTCGACCCTGATCGATTGGCGGCAGCTGTGGCGCGCTCCGCCAGCTCCGAGCGCGCCTTGCGGTACAGCGCATGAGCGCGCCTGCACCGCCGGGGATCCGGCCGTCGCCGGCGCCTCTGCCGCCCGAACATCCGATTCCCATGCCGGTGCAGTCGCTGCGCACCGGGCGCTTGGTGTCGCCGAGCCTGCCCAGCGCGCCGCGCGGGATGGGCTGGCGGCGCGCTGCGATCGTGGGAGTGACCGGCGGCCTGACCGTCCTGGCCACCTATCAGATCTGGTGGCTGTTGCGGATCGGCGGCATCGATGTGCTCGAGGGCTTGCTGCTGGCGGTGTTCGTGCCGTTGTTTGCCTGGATCGCGCAGTCGTTCGCCAGTTCGCTGGCGGGTTTTGCGATCGTGCTGCTGCGCCGGCCGGCGCGGCTGGGTATCGATGCCCGGGATCCGTTGCCGGTTCTGGCCTCGCGCACCGCGTTGTTGATGCCGACCTACAACGAACACCCCGAGCGGCTGTTCGCCGGGGTCCAGGCGATCTGCGAATCCCTGGCCGAGACGGGGCAGGGCGATCGGTTCGATCTGTTCGTTCTCAGCGACACCCGCGATGCCGGCATCCACGCACGTGAATTGCAGGCCTTTGCGCGGCTGCGTGCGCTGGATCTGGGCGTCACGCTCTACTACCGGCGCCGGGAAGACAACCGCGAGCGCAAGGCCGGCAACATCGCCGATTGGGTGCGGCGCTGGGGCGGGGGCTATCCGCAGTTCCTGATCCTTGATGCCGACAGCCTGATGACTGGCGACACTCTGGTACGCCTGGTCGGTGCGATGGAGCGTCACGACGATGTCGCGTTGATCCAGACGCTGCCGGTGATCGTCAACGGCACGACGATGTTCGCGCGGATGCAGCAGTTCTCCGGCCGCATGTATGGCCCGGTGATCGCCCAGGGCGTGGCCTGGTGGCACGGCGCGGAAAGCAATTACTGGGGCCACAACGCGATGATCCGCAGCGCCGCGTTCGCCGCCCATGGCGGTCTGCCCGAGCTCCATGGCACCACCCCTTTCCGCGGCACCGTGCTCAGCCACGATTTCGTCGAGGCGGCGCTGTTGCGTCGCGGCGGTTGGGCCTTGCACATGGTGCCGACGCTCGAGGGCAGCTACGAGGAAGGGCCGCCGACGCTGACCGACATGCTGATCCGCGATCGCCGCTGGTGCCAGGGCAACCTGCAGCACGGCGGCGTGCTGCCGGCGCGCGGCCTGCACTGGGTCAACCGCTGGCACATGCTGATCGGCATCGGCCACTATTTGACCGCACCGCTGTGGGCAATGCTGATCCTGGTCGGGCTTGCAGTGCCGCTGCAGCACGGCATGCCCGGCGAAGGCGGCTTCTCGGCCGCAGGCTACTGGATGGCGATCGACGACGGCCGCTTCCTGGGCGTGTTCGTGCTGACGATGGTGTTGTTGTTCGCGCCGAAGATCTTCGGCTACGTCGCCACCTTGAGCGATGCGCGCATGCGCCGTGGCTGCGGCGGGGCCGTGCGCGGGTTCGTCAGCCTGCTGATCGAGAACGTGCTGGCAGCGCTGATGGCGCCGGTCACGATGTACGTGCAGTCGCGCGGCGTGGCCGAGGTGCTGGCAGGGCGCGATTCGGGCTGGGACGCCCAGCAGCGCGACGATGGGCGGCAAACTTACGGCGAGCTGTGGCGCAGCTACCGCGGGACCACGGTCCTCGGTGTCGGCATGGGGATCGTCGCCTGGTGGATATCGCCGGGGCTGGCGCTGTGGATGTCGCCGATGATCATCGGCCTGGCCGGCTCGATTCCGATCGTGCGGTTGACCTCGTCGCGGCGAATCGGTCTGGCGATGCGCCGGGCGCGCCTGTTCGCCACGCCCGAAGAGGCGGCGCCGCCGCGCGTGCTGCTGCGTGCCAGCGAACTGCGGGCGCAGGCCGAGGCGCCGGTGGCGTCGCGCGCGGATTGACGCGATGCCGCCTGCGGGACCAGCGCTTACACTGACAGGCGGTCCCACGACGACATTCCAATGAACGACGACACCGCATTGCTCGACTGCATCGAACGCGAGACCGGGCCTGCGCCTGCGTGGAGCGTGATCTGGCTGCACGGCCTGGGCGCCGACGGCAACGACTTCGCGCCCATCGTGCCCGAGCTCGTCCGCCCCGACTGGCCGGCCCTGCGTTTCGTGTTTCCCAACGCGCCGGTGCGCCCGGTGACGATCAACAACGGCGTGCGCATGCGGGCCTGGTACGACATCGTCGATATCGACCTGGACAATCGCGCCGACGAGGCCGGTGTGCAGGCGTCGGTGGCCCAGGTCGACGCGCTGATCGCTCGCGAGGCCGAGCGCGGTGTCCCGCCGGCGCGAGTGATCCTGGCCGGCTTTTCGCAGGGCGGCGCGATCACGCTCGCGGCGGGGCTGCGCCGCGGCGTTCCGCTCGGCGGGCTGGTCGGGCTGTCGACCTACCTGCCTGCCGCCGCCACTGCGCACGATGCCCTGGTCAAGGGCGCGGTCGCGCAGCCGGTGTTCATGGCGCACGGCACGCAGGACCCGGTGGTCCCGGCGATCGCCGGGCAGCAGAGCGCCGCGCTGCTGCGCCAGTTCGGCTTCGATGTGCAGTGGCAGACCTATCCGATGCCGCACTCGGTGTGCGCCGAAGAGATCGCCGATCTGGGCGACTGGCTGGGCGCGCGGTTCGCCGGCTGACAGCGGCATCGCCGCATGTGCGGCGGGCGTGGCGCGGGATGCAACGCGATCGGCCTTGCCGTGGCAGGGCGCCTGCAGCGCCGTCAGCGTCCCGCGCACCGGCCCGCTGGCATGCGGATGCCCGTCGGGGCACCATCGCAAGGGCGGGTCGGTGGACCCGGGCACGGTGCCTTGAGGAGAGCGGAAGACCATGAAGGTCGTGATCGCTGACGACGAGCCGCTTGCCCGCGAGCGGCTGCGGACATTGTTGATGCAGGTGCCGGGCGTCGAGGTCGTCGCCGAAGTCGGCGATGGCCGCGCGGCGCTGGACGCCTGCGCGGCACATGCGCCGGCGCTGGTGTTGCTCGACATCGCGATGCCGGGCATCGATGGACTGGAAGCGGCCCGGCATCTCAATACCTTCGAGCCGCGCCCGGCGATCGTGTTCTGCACCGCTTACGACGCCCATGCACTCAAGGCGTTCGAAGCGGCCGCGGTGGATTACCTGGTCAAGCCGGTGCGCGCCGAGCGTCTACAGGCGGCGGTCGAGCGCGCGCGCGCGTTCGTTGCGGGGCGGCAGGCCGCATCGGTCGTCGCCGACCGCCAGCGCACCCACCTGTGTGCCAGGCTGCGCGGCAGCCTCCGGCTGATTCCAGTCGAGGACATCCGCTATCTGCAGGCCGAGGAGAAGTACGTCGTGGTGCATCACGCGCGCGGCGAGGATCTGGTCGAGGAATCGCTCAAGTCGCTCGAAGAGGAGTTCGGCGACCGCTTCGTGCGCATCCACCGCAATTGCCTCGTCGCGCGGAACGAACTGCTGGAACTGCGCCGCGATGCCGAGGGCCACGTCCATGCCGTGCTGCGCCATGCCGAGCGCACGCTCGAGGTCAGCCGGCGCTGTGTGTCGCAGCTGCGCGACGCGGTGCGCCAGCTCTAGCCATCGCTGAGCGGTTCGCGTCCCGGTGCCGGGATCGTCGATAATGGCTGGATGGAACGACTGCGTATCGCCACCCGCAAGAGCCCGCTCGCGTTGTGGCAGAGCGAACACGTCGCCGCGGCCCTGCGCGCGCGCCATCCCGGCCTCGAGGTCGAACTGGTGCCGTTGAGCACGCGCGGTGACGAGGTGCTCGACCGGTCGCTCGCCGCGATCGGGGGCAAGGGCCTGTTCCTCAAGGAGCTGGAGATCGCGATGCAGGCCGGCGATGCCGACTGCGCCGTACATTCGCTCAAGGACGTGCCGATGGAACTCGAGCCGGGGTTCGCGCTGCCGGCAATCCTGGCGCGCGCCGACCATGCCGATGCCTTCGTCAGCAACACGTTTGCATCGATCGACGCCTTGCCCGAGGGCGCGCGCGTGGGCACCTCGTCGCTGCGGCGCCAGGCGCAGCTGCGGGCGCGTCGCCCAGACCTGGAGATCCTGGACCTGCGCGGCAACGTCAACACCCGGCTGGCCAAACTCGACAGCGGACAGTACGACGCGATCGTGCTGGCGTGCGCCGGGCTGCAGAGGCTCGGCCTGGACACCCGCATCCGTGCACGCCTGGATGCGCCCGACTGGCTACCCGCACCGGCCCAGGGCGCGATCGCGATCGAATGCCGCGACGACACGCCGCAACTGCAGGCCCTGGTGGCCGCGCTCGACCATGGCCCCACGCGCCGCTGCGTCGAGGCCGAGCGCGCGATGAACCGCGCTTTGCATGGCAGCTGCCACGTCCCGGTCGCCGCGTTCGCGCGGCTGGACGGCGGGCGGATCCTGCTCGACGGGCTGGTCGGGTCGGCCATCGACGGCCGCGCGGTCCGCGCCGGCGGCGAGGCGCCGGAAGGCGAGGGCGAGGCGCTGGGGTCGGCGGTGGCCGCCCGCCTGCTCGAAGGCGGCGCCGGCGCGTTCCTGCCCGGTTGAGGGCGGCATGACCGCGTAGGCCGTCGGTCAGAACTGGTACTGCACCTTCAGCGAGCTTTCTGTGTTGGTACTGCCGCGGCCGCCGTTGCCCAGGGTGTCGTGGCGCAGCTCGAAGTCCGAGCGCAGCGTCCACTGCGGAAATAGCTCGTAGTCGAACGCCAGCCGCTGCCGCACGAAGGTGTTCTCGCGCCCGGTCTCGACCTGCACCTGCTGGGTGAACGACGCGCGGCGGCCGAGTTCCTGCGACAACTGGACCTGGCCCCGGGCGACCGGCCCAGGTACCGCGGTACCGAAATCGGTGTATGGCTCGATGCGCACGCCGGTGCCGAACTCCAACCGCAGCGAGGTCTCGGGGCTGCGGATCGCCTCGATCCCGTAGCTGGTGTCCCACTTCACATGGTTGCCGCCGGAACGGAAGCTGTCGCGTTGCGCGAATGGCGAGTACAGCGCGATCGCCGGACGGTCGGGCAGGCGGATGACAGGGGGCGCGACGGACTTGGGGCGCACGCCGGGTGCACGCGGGGCCCAGATCCGGCGCCGCGCTGCACTTGCGGTCCATTCCGCATCGGTGCACTTGAGCCGGAAGCACGGCCGACGCAACGGCACCTGGCGCGTCGCCACGGCGAGCACGGCCGGTTGCTCCGGCGCGGCCGGGAGCGGTTGTGTGTAGATCGGCAGGCCTGCAAAAGCCAGCCACCAGCCAGCGAGCATGACAGCCATTCATGAAATCGATTACAGCCGATTATGCCGAGCGCATCCGATCCTTCCAACCCGAAGGGCCATCGATTGGCGTGCCGGGTTCAGCTATCGGTTCGCAGTCCGGGGCGGCCGGGCGGCGGATCGGGACGCGCGATAATGCCTGGTCCGCGTCCAAGGATTTCGCCGTGCCCCAGTCTGCTCCTCCCGATGTCGACGTCGCCGTGATCGGTGGCGGCGCGGCCGGCGCCCTGGTGGCGCTGCACCTGCTCGCGGCCCCGGGCCTGCGCGTGGCGCTGGTCGAGCCGCGTCCGCGCCTGGCCGAGGGGGTGGCGTACTCGACGCCGCGTTTCGAGCACCTGCTCAATGTGAATGCTGCGCGGATGAGCGCATTCGACGATCGGCCGGACGACTTCCTGGCGTTCTTGCGCGAGGCGCCAGCCGCGGCGGCACGCCCGGCCGAGACGTTGCCGGCAACGTTCGCACCGCGCCGCGTGTACGGCGATTACCTGCAGGCGCGGTTGGCAGGCTGCGCGCAGGCCGGCACGCTGCTGCACCTGGCCGAGACCGTCGACGCGGTGCGGCCGGCCGCGTCCGGCTTTGCACTGCGCACCGACGCAGACACCGCGCTGCGCGCGCGGGCGGTGGTGCTGGCGACGGGCGGGGTGCCGGCCGCGCTGCCGGTATCCGGCGCGAGTGCGGCCGCGCCCGGCACGATCGACGCCTGGCACTACGCGGCGGTCGCTGCGATCGCGCCGGAGGCCGACGTCGCGATCGTGGGTGCGGGCCTGAGCATGGTCGACGTGCTGTTGACGCTGCATGCCAACGGGCATCGCGGGCGGATCGTCGCGATCTCGCGCCATGGGCTGATGCCGCTGGCCCACGCGCCCGGAACGGTGCCGCAGGCCGGCGGCGTCGAGCCGCTGCTGCCGCTGGGCGCGCGCGCGCGCATGCGCCTGTTGCGGCAATGGGCTGCCCAGGCGCAGGCCGAGGGTCGGCCGTGGCAGGACGCGCTCGAGCGGCTGCGCCCGCAGGTGCAGGCGCTGTGGCAGGCTTGGCCGCCGGCCGAGCAGGCCCGCTTCTTGCGCCACGGCGTGCGTCACTGGGACATCCACCGGCATCGCATCGCGCCCGAGGCGGCTGCAGTAGTCGACACGATGCGCCGCGATGGCCGCTTCTCGCTGCATGCCGGCCGGGTGACGGCGGTTGCGGCGCGTGATGACGGGCGGTGGCAGCTCGACTGGCGTCGCCGTCGGCGTAGCGACGGCGAACGCCTCGTGGTCGATCGCGTCGTCAACGCCACTGGACTGGAGAAGCGACCGACGCAGGTGCCCGGCACCCTGCCCGCAGCGCTATACGCGCAGGGGATCGCACGGCCCGGGCCGCATGGCATGGGCATCGACACCGACGATGTCGGTGGTGTGCGCGACCGCTCGGGCGCGACGGTGCCGGGGCTGTGGACGTTGGGGATCCCGCGGATCGGCACGCTGTGGGAAAGCATCGCGATGCCCGAGTTGCGCGGCCAGGCCGCACGCGTCGCCGCCGCGGCGCTCGCCCACGTGCGCGAGGTCGGCGCGCGCGACTGAGTCGCGCGCGTCCCGCTACAGGCAGTCGCGCTGCAGCCGGTGCAGTTCCTCCTCCGCCAACGCCCGCCCGGCGCCGAGGTCGGCATTGGCGAGATTGCGGCGGATCTGCGGGCAAGGATCGGTCGGCCCGCCGCCGAACACCAGGGCGCCGATGCCCTCGACCACGTCCTGCGCCGAGATCGGCGCGCGCATCGCGAACGCGCCATCGGGACGCGGCGGCGCACGATGGCGCAGTGGGTCGGGGATGAAATCGACCGGTGCGGTCTGGGCGCGTGCCCACGCCCTGGCCTGGGCGTGTAGCGGTGTCGCCGGTGCGGGGGCGTCGGCGGGAGCGGCCGGCGCGATCTCGACCGCAGTCAGGCTGGACCGTGGTGTCGCTGTGGTCGATGGCCCGGAACGCACCAGCGGCGCCTGCGCCGCGCCGGACACAGGCGCTGGGACGACAGACACGGCAGGTGGCACGGGGTCGACCCAGATCACTTGGAGCCGGCGGTCGTCTGTGCGAGGTTTGCGTGGCTCGACAGACCCGGACAGCAGCCAGGCCAGGACCGCCAGGTGGCAGGCGAGCGTGAGTCCTGCGGCGATCCCGCCGGTGCGCTCGCGTCTTGGGGGCGTCATGTCGGGCCGTCTCCTGATCCGCGCGCGAGTCTAGGACCGACCCGTTAGCGAGTGGTTATCCGGCGCGCCATCGCGCCGCGGGCCTCGACGACGGGCCATAATCGGCCCATGGACCGATACGAACGCATCCTCTCGCTGCACCGCATCCTCAAGACCTCGCGCTACCCGGTCACGGTGGCCAGGCTGCAGGACGAACTGGAATGCTCGCGCGCCACCGTCTATCGCGACCTGGCGTTTCTGCGCGACGCATTGATGGCGCCTGTCGTGGGCGATGGCGACGCAGGCTTTCGCTACGACAGCGCTGAGGGCGATCGCTTCGAGTTGCCGGGGCTGTGGCTGAGCTCGGGCGAACTGCATGCGTTGCTCGCCGCCCAGCAACTGCTCTCGCGCAGCGGCGGCGGGGTGCTGTCGAGCGCGCTGGCGCCGCTGCAGTCGCGGATCGAGAAGCTGCTCGACGAACACTCGGCCGGCAAGCAGTGGCCTGTGCAGCGGGTGCGCGTGGTGCCACATCGCGGCCGACGCATGGACGAGCATGCCTTCCGCAACGTCTGCTCGGCGGTGCTCGAGCGTCGGCAGCTCGCGTTCGAGTACCGCGCCCGCTCGACCGACGAGCGCACCCGCCGCACAGTCTCCCCGCAGCGCATCACTCACTACCGCGATAACTGGTATCTCGATGCCTGGGACCACGACCGCGACGCGTTGCGCAGCTTCTCGGTCGATCGCATCACCAATGCGCGCATGCTGTCCGGGCAGGCGCGCGACATCGAGGATGCCGAGCTCGACACCCACCTGGCGGGCAGCTACGGCATCTTCTCCGGGCCGCCCAAGGGCGTGGCGACGATCCTGTTCGAGGCCCGTGCCGCGCGCTGGGTTGCCGACGAGCACTGGCATTCGCAGCAGCAGGGCCGGTTCCTGCCCGATGGCCGCTATGAGCTCAAGGTGCCCTACAGCAATGCGCGCGAGTTGTTGATGGATGTGCTGCATTACGGCGCCGATGCGCAGATCGCCGAGCCCGTCGCGCTGAGCGAGCAGGCCCGCTCGCTGCTGGAACTGGCGCTGTCGAAGTACGAGCGCTGATCGGCGCGGTTCGCACGATCAGCGCTGCGCCCCGGCGTGCGCCCGCCGCATGCTGGCGGCAGTCAGGCTGCCGTTCTGCCGGAGGGCGGCACTGCACGGCGCAAGGG
Organism: Luteimonas sp. TWI662; assembly: GCF_039673825.1. Classification (NCBI taxonomy): domain Bacteria; kingdom Pseudomonadati; phylum Pseudomonadota; class Gammaproteobacteria; order Lysobacterales; family Lysobacteraceae; genus Luteimonas; species Luteimonas sp. TWI662. The sequence goes on from NZ_JBDJMI010000004.1 coordinate 66,786, forward strand.
CAGGACACGATGTCCCGTGGCCATCGGTTGCGATGTCGCAATCCATGAGATGGCCGCGACCCAGACTCTCCGCACGGCCCGATCCGGGCGCTGGGAGCTCTGCCGCCATGTCGAATGTCTTCGAACCGCCTGCCTCCGATCCCCGTGCCCTTCTCGGCGCCGGCCTGCTCGGCCTGCTGTTCCTGGGCAGTGTCGCGCTGCTGTCGTTTCCCGGGCTGCGCAGCGGCGTCGCCGTGGTCGGCTGGCCGCCGCTGTGGCTGGTCGGCATGCCCGCGGCCGCCTGGCTCACCTGGTGCGTGCTTCGCCTGCCGCGCCGCCGCAAGCTGGCCTCGTCAGCGGTCTTGCGGCGGCGTCGGCCAGGCCTTGCCCAGGCGGCACGCCGTCCCGCGCCGCGCCGCCGGCCGGCCACACCGCTGCGTGCCGCGCTCGCGGCGGCGGGCTGGTTGCCGTTGGGCCGCTGAGGCCGTGTGCCCGAAAGGGATGACTTTGGTCATGCGGCGGCTGCCGATGCCCGTGCTAGCGTTGGCGGTTACTTAGATCCCCGCCCGCCGGAGGCGCCATGTCCCCGTTGTCCAAGCTCTGCCTCGCCGCCGGGATCTCCGCCGGCCTCGCGATGGGCGCCGCATCCGCCCAGGAGCCTGCCGTGAACGATCCCTACCAGTGGCTCGAAGCCGTTACCGATGACAAGGCGCTCGACTGGGTCCGCACCCAGAACGCCAAGGCCGAAGCCGAACTGGCCGCCACGCCCGAGTTCAAGCAGCTCGAGTCCGACCTGTTGGCGATCTACGATTCCGACGACAAGATCCCGGTCGCCTACAAGCAGGGCGAGTGGTACTACAACTTCTGGCGCGACCGGAACCACGAGCGCGGCATCTGGCGCCGCACCACGCTCGAGGAGTACCGCAAGCCGCAGCCGAAGTGGGAGACCGTGCTCGATCTGGACGCGCTCAACAAGGCCGAGGGCGAGAACTGGGTCTGGCACGGTGCCAGTTGCCTGCGTCCGGCCTACACCCGCTGCCTGATCGCACTCTCGCGCGGCGGCGCCGACGCGGACGTAACGCGCGAGTTCGACGTGTCCACCAAGTCGTGGGTCGACGGCGGCTTCTTCCGCGAGGAAGCCAAGGGCGGCCTGGGCTGGATCGACCAGGACAACGTCTACGTCTATACCGATTTCGGCGACGGCTCGCTGACGTCCTCGGGCTACCCGCGCATCGTCAAGCAGCTGGCGCGCGGCCAGTCGATGGACCAGGCCACGCTGGTCTACGAGGGCAAGCCGGACGACATGTACATCGCGGCGATGCGCGACGACACGCCCGGCTTCGAGCGCGACTTCGTCAGCCGCACCCTGGCGTTCTACAACGATGAGCTCTACCTGCGCGGCGCCGACGATGCACATCGATGTGCGAGTGGCGCGGGCGCAGGATGCGCAGGCGCGTCCGGTCAGCTGACCAAGGTCGACGCGCCGAACTCGGCGAACAAGTCGGTCCATCGCGATTGGCTGATGCTGGAACTGCGCGAGGCCTGGAACGTCGGCGGTCATGCGTATCCGGCCGGTTCGCTGCTGGTGACGAAGTTCGACGACTTCATGGCCGGCAAGCGCGAGTTCGAAGCACTGTTCGAGCCGACCCAGACCACCTCGCTGGCCGGCGCGACCTGGACCAAGAATCACCTCGTGCTCAACGTGCTCGAGGACGTCAAGAACCGGCTCACCGTGCTGACCCCGGGCGCCGACGGCTGGGCGCGCAGCGCACTGGCCGGGGTGCCCGAACTGGGCACGGTCGCGGTCACCGCGGTCGACAGCGACGAATCGGATGCGGTGTGGATGACGGTCACCGACTACCTCACGCCGAGCACGCTGATGCTCGCCGAGGTCGGCAGCGGCCGGGCGCCGGACACGCTGAAGACGATGCCGGCGTTCTTCGACGCGTCCACGCACGAAGTCGAGCAGCATTTCGCCACGTCCAAGGACGGCACCCGCGTGCCGTACTTCCTGGTGCGCCCGAAGGACATGGCGCTCGACGGCAGCAACCCGACGCTGCTCTACGGCTATGGCGGCTTCGAGATCTCGCTCACCCCCGGCTACTCGGGCGGCGTGGGCAAGGGCTGGCTGGAGAAGGGCGGGGTGTACGCGGTCGCCAACATCCGCGGCGGCGGCGAATACGGCCCGCGCTGGCATCAGGCCGCGCTCAAGCAGAACCGCCACAAGGCCTACGAGGACTTCGCGGCCGTCGCGCAGGACATGATCGCCCGCAAGATCACCTCGCCGGCGCATCTGGGCATCCGCGGCGGCAGCAACGGCGGCCTGCTCACCGGCAACATGCTCACTCAGTATCCCGAGCTGTTCGGCGCGGTCGTGATCCAGGTGCCGCTGCTCGACATGCAGCGCTATCACCAGCTGCTCGCCGGTGCATCCTGGATGGCCGAGTACGGCAATCCGGACAAGCCCGAAGAGTGGGAATTCATCCGCACCTTCTCGCCGTATCACCTGTTCGATCCGGCCAAGGATTATCCGCCGACGCTGATCCTGACCTCCACGCGCGACGACCGCGTGCACCCCGGCCACGCCCGCAAGATGATGGCCAGGATGTCGGAGGCCGGGAAGGACGTGCGCTACTACGAGAACATCGAGGGCGGCCATGGCGGCGCGGCGAACAACCGCCAGCAGGCGCACATGGATGCGCTCTACCTGACGTTCCTGTGGCAGCAACTGGGCAAGTGATGCCATCGCGCACCGGCCGCCTTCGCGGCCGGTGTTCTTTCTGACGTTGCATCGGCAGCGAGTGGACCCACCTATGAAGACATCTTTCCCCCGCGCGGCCACGTTGCTGGCCGCGCCGATCCTGACGAGTCTGAGCCTGATGAGCGCTTCTCCCGCCACCCACGCCGCCGAGCCGGCCCCACCCGACGCCGAGCAGCGCCCGCATACTGTCAAGGCACCGCACGGCGCGACCCGCGAGGATGTCTACTACTGGCTGCGCGACGACAAGCGCGAGGACCCGGCGATGCTGGCGTATCTCAACGCCGAGAACGCCTATGCCGACACGGTGCTCGCGCCGCTCAAGCCGCTCGAGGACCGTCTCTATGACGAGATCGTCGGCCGGATCCAGCAGGACGACAGCTCGGTGCCGTACCGCGATCGCGGCTTCTGGTATTACGCGCGCTTCGAGACCGGCAAGGATTACCCGGTCCATGCGCGCCGCGCGGACGGGCCTGGGGTCGATGCGCTGTCGATCCAGGCCGCGAACGCCAAGGGCGATTTCGCCGGCGAGCAGGTGATGCTCGACGTCAACCAGCTCGCCGAGGGCAAGGATTACTACGCGGTCGGGGACTGGGACGTGACCCGTGACAACCGCATCCTGGCCTATGCCGACGATACCAACGGCCGACGCCAGTACACGGTGCGCTTCAAGAACCTGGAGACCGGCGAGGTCTACCCCGAGACCATTCCCGGCGTGTCGGCGAACCTGGTCTGGGCCGACGACGGCAAGACCCTGTTCTACGTCGAGAACGATCCCGAGACCCTGCTCACTGTGCGCGTGAAGAAGCACGTGCTCGGCACGCCGGTCGCCGACGACGTGCTGGTCTACGAGGAGAAGGACGACAGCTTCTACATGGGCATCGATCGCACGCGCGACGACCGCTTCATCGTCATCGGCCTGGGCAGCACCGTGTCGAGCGAACTGCGCTATGCCCCGGCCGACAATCCCGAGACGTTCACCGTGCTCGCTCCGCGCGCGCGCGACGTCGAGTACGACGCCGACCACCACGGTGACCGCTGGGTGATCCGCACCAATGCGGACAAGGCGACGAACTTCAAGCTCGTCACCGCGCCCAGCGATGCGACCTCGCGTCAGCAGTGGACCGATCTGGTACCGCACCGCGACGACGTCTATATCGAAGGCTACGAACTGTTCGACGGCTTCACCGCCATCGAAGAGCGCGCGCAGGCGCTGACCCGCGTGCGTGTGCTCAAGGCCGATGGCAGCGACACGTTCGTGCAGGCCGACGAGCCCGCCTACGCGATGGGCCTGTCGATCAATTCCGAGCCCGACACCGACTGGCTGCGCTACAGCTACACCTCGCTGACCACGCCGGCGACGACGTTCGAGGTCAATACGCGCACCGGCGAGCGCCGCCAGCTCAAGCAGCAGGCGGTGATCGGTTACGACCCGGCCAACTACGTCACCGAGCGGGTGTGGACGACCGCGCGCGACGGCCAGCGCGTGCCGGTGTCGCTGGTCTACCGCAAGGGGTTCGCGAAGGACGGCACGGCGGCGATGCTGCAGTATGGCTACGGCAGTTACGGCGCATCGATGGATCCGGGCTTCAGCGTGACCAACGTCAGCCTGCTCGACCGCGGCATGGTCTATGCGATCGCGCACATCCGCGGCGGCGAGGAAATGGGCCGCGCCTGGTACGACGACGGCAAGCTGCTCAACAAGGTCAACACCTTCACCGATTTCATCGACGTCACCGACGACCTGGTCAAGCGCGGCTACGCTGCGTCCGATCGCGTCGCCGCCTACGGCGGCAGCGCCGGCGGCCTGCTGATGGGCGCGATCTCGAACATGGCGCCCGAGAAGTACCGGGTGATCCTGTCGCAGGTGCCGTTCGTCGACGTGGTCACGACGATGCTCGACCCGAGCATCCCGCTGACCACCAACGAGTACGACGAATGGGGCAACCCGGAGGACAAGCGCTACTACGACTACATCCTCGGCTACTCGCCCTACGACAATCTCCAAGCCAAGGCCTACCCGGCGATGTTCGTCGGCACCGGGCTGTGGGATTCGCAGGTCCAGTACTGGGAGCCGGCGAAGTACGTGGCGCGGTTGCGCGACGTCAACACCAGCACGCATCCGGTGGTGTTCCGCACCAACATGGAAGCCGGCCACGGCGGCAAGTCGGGCCGTTTCCGCCGCTACCGCGAGTCGGCCGAGATGTACGCCTTCATGCTCGACCAGTTGGGCCTGCGCGAGACCCCGGCGGCATCCGTCGCCCGCTGAGGCGAGGGCGGTGGCCCGTTGACGCGGGCCGCCGCGCGTTGCAGAATGCGCGGCTCGTCGCGAACGCGACGGCGCCCGATGGCTATGTAGCTCAGCCGGTTAGAGCACAGCACTCATAATGCTGGGGTCGGTGGTTCGAGTCCACCCATAGCCACCATCGGGGCTTCCTCGAGAACCCGCCGCCCGGCGGGTTTTTGCTGTCTGCGGTCTGCCTGCCATCGCGCCCGGCACCGGCGCACGGTCGCGTACCTGGGTCCTTCGTCTGTGGCGCCATGCGAGCCTGCGTTCGCGCCTGGGAGCAGCGCGCAGGGGCACGGGCCGCTGCCGCGGCGGCGCGACGCTTCCCCCCCCGCCAAGACCCGGCGCGCAGATCCTGCGCCCCGACCTGAACGCCGCCATGCAAGGCCGCCGCGGGCGTGGCGCGCGCCGAGGCTGCGACCGCTTGTCGCCCCGCCGGACCCGTGGCAGAGTCGAGCACAGTGACGCTCAGTCAATCGTATTAGGAGTCCGCATCGTGATCGATCCGGACGGGTTCAGGCCCAATGTCGGCATCGTGCTGATGCACCCGGACGGGCGCGTGTTCTGGGCGCGTCGGGTGCGTCGCGACGGCTGGCAGTTCCCGCAAGGCGGGATGAATACCGACGAGACGCCGCTCGAGGCCATGTACCGCGAGCTGCGCGAGGAGACCGGGTTGCTGCCCGAGCACGTGTCTGTGCTTGGGGCCACGCCCGGTTGGCTGCGCTATCGCCTGCCGCAGCGGGCGATCCGCCGCAACGACCGCATCGTCTGCATCGGGCAGAAACAGGTCTGGTTCCTGCTGCAATTCGTCGGCGAGGAGACCCACCTGCGGCTCGACCTGTCGGACAAGCCCGAGTTCGACCACTGGCGCTGGGTGGATTTCTGGTACCCGCTCGACCATGTGGTGGTGTTCAAGCGGGGCGTCTACGTCAGCGCGCTGCGGCATCTGGCGCCGTACGCGCGCAAGGTCGCCGGGACCCAGGCGATTCCGCAGGCTGCGGTCGAGCGGGCCCGTGGGCGGCGTCCGCAACGACGTGCGCGTCGCGCCGAAGCGCTGCGCAACCGGGATTCCGACGGGCATAACTGAACGCTTCTCATTTGACAGTGATTCTCGTTTGTGGCCGAATGGACACCCAGCCCCGGCCAGGACCGCAGCCTTGTTCGTCTGCATCTGCAACGGCGTCACCGACGCCCAGATTCGCCAAGCCGCCGCGCACGGTTGCCGCGAGGTGTCCGAACTGACGATGCGCACCGGTTGCGGCGCCACCTGCGGCAGCTGCACCGACATGGCCGCCAGCCTGCTCGACGAGTACCACGCGGCGCGCGCGCCGACGTTCGAACTGCCGCTGATCGCCTCGGCTGCCTGAGGCCGCCACGCCGTTCCATTCGACGCGAAGGAATGCGCACGATTCGCGTTCCTTCATCTGCGCGCGTGTCCGGCTAGAGTGGCGCCTTTCCCTCGACAGGACGCACCGCGATGAAGGGCGACGCGCAGGTCATCCGCTACCTCAACCAGGCGCTGTACAACGAACTCACGGCGATCAATCAGTACTTCCTGCACGCCAAGATGCTCAAGCACTGGGGGCTGGAGGCGCTGGGCAAGCATGAGTACAAGGAATCGATCGAGGAGATGAAGCACGCCGACGCGTTGTCGGAGCGCATCCTGTTCCTCGAAGGGCTGCCGAACTTTCAGGCGCTGGGCAAGCTGCGCATCGGCGAGACGCCGCGCGAGATGCTCGAGTGCGACCTCGCGCTGGAGATGGACGGCCTGCCGGTGCTGCGCGAGGCGATCGCGCATTGCGAGCAGGTCGGCGATTTCGTCAGCCGCAAGCTGCTGGCCGACATCCTCGAAAACGAGGAGGAGCATGTCGACTGGCTGGAGACGCAGCTCGACCTGATCGGTCGCATCGGCGAAGAAAACTATCTGCAGAGCCAGATGGGCGACGACTGATCGCCCTCGGCGCGGGGGCGCGTCCGGCGCGCCGATCAGCCGGCGGACGGCACCCGCGCCCGCAATGCCTGGCGCGCGCGTGCGAACGCCACGTCCAGTTGCCGCGCCGCGTCTTCGGCATCACTGAGCGTTCCCGCTCGCGCGGCTGCCTCGATCCGCTTGGCCTCGGCCGACAGGGCCAGCGCGCCGAGATTGGCGCTCGAGGACTTGAGCGAATGCGCCGCTTCGCGCATCGTGGCCTGGTCGCCCGCCGCGGCCGCGGCATTGAAGCTGGCGAGCAGGCGCGGGGTGTCGTCGAGGAACACCGCCACCAGCCGGTCGACATCGTCGCCGAGCAGCTCGCGCAGATCGTCGAGCACCTCGCCGTCGAGCACATCGGATTCTGGCGCCTCCGGCACCGCCGGCGCGGGTGGCGGGACGCTCGAAGCGGTCGCTGGCGCGGGGGGCTGCATCTCGGCTTCATTGGCAGGCGGCATCGTCCCGCCGGTGGACCCTGGTGCCGCCTGCGCATCGGCCGACCCCCAGCGCGCCAGGCAACGCGCCAGCTCGCCGCGCGTGACCGGCTTGGCCAGGTAATCGTCCATGCCCGCGTCCAGGCATTTCTGCCGATCGCCGGCCATCGCATTGGCGGTCATCGCGATGATCGGCAGGCGGCGCCCGGTGCCGGAGGCCGCCTCGCGCTCGCGCCAGCGTCGGGTCGCCGCGTAGCCATCGAGCACCGGCATCTGGCAATCCATCAGCACGATGTCGTAGCTACCCTCGATGAGCTTGTCCAGCGCGATCTCGCCGTTGCCGGCGGTATCGCATTGCAGGCCCAGCACGCCCAGCAAGCGCTGCCCGACCATCTGGTTGACCGGGTTGTCCTCGACCAGCAGCACACGAGGTGTCGGCGCAGTGGCGGCCTGCGTCGCGTGGGGCGTGGGCGATTGTGTCCTGCGCGTCGTGGGGACAGCAGTGCGCGCAGGCAGCATCGGTTCGGGCTGCCCGGTATCCGTTGCCTCACCGGGCACCGTCTCGCCCAGCACCGCCTCGCGCAGACGCACGTCGGACGCCTGCCGATGGAGCACGATGGCGTCGTCGTCCGGGCCGTCGATCGGCTCGTCTCCCTGTAAGCAGACCAGCCGGGGTTGCCCGTAGTCGGCAGGCCGGGCGAGATTGCGGCGCAGCGCCATGCCGGCATCACGCAGCCCGGCCAGGTCGGCGACGACGATCGACCAGGCCGCGGCCGCGCTGCTTCCCGCTCCCTGGCGCAGCAGTTCGAGCGCTTCGTGCGTGGTTTCGACCGCCTGCACGCGCAGGCCCCAGTCCGCCAGCAGCATCGACAGGCGGGCGCGCAGGCGCGGATCGACGGTCAGCAGCAGCGCCGCGCCCGGCCCCGATGCGCCGGCACCCGTCTGCAGGTCGCCGCGGGCCTTGCGCAGCGGGATCTCGAACCAGAACGTCGATCCGGCGCCTGCCGCAGAGGTGACGCCGATGCTGCCGTCCATGAGTTCGACGATCCGCCGCGAAATCGCCAGGCCCAGCCCGGTGCCGCCGTAGAGCCGCGTTGTCGACGCATCGGCCTGGCTGAAGGCCTGGAACAGCCGCGATTGGCTTTGCGCCGGAATACCGATGCCGGTATCGCGGACCTCGAAACGCAGCCGGTGGTGCGTGGCCGTCTCGCCCAGACGCCGCACGTCCACGGTGATGCCGCCGCGTTCGGTGAACTTCACCGCGTTGCTGAGCAGGTTGCTCAGGATCTGGCGCAGCCGGACCGGATCACCGCACACCGCCAGCCGCACGGCTGGATCGATCTGCAACTGCATGCGCAGCCCCTTGGCCCGCGCCTGGCGATCCATCGGCTGGATCACACTCTGCAGCAACTCGCGCAGGTTGAAGCCGGTGACCTCCAGGTCCAGCCGGTCGGATTCGAGCTTGGAGTAATCGAGGATGTCATCGACGATGCGCTGCATCTGCTGCGCCGACTGGTAGGCGGTGCGGACCAGTTCGAGGTGGTCGACCGGCAACGGCGCGTGCAGCAGCAGGTCGAGCATCGGGGTGATGCCGTTGAGCGGCGTGCGGATCTCGTGGCTCATCGTGGCCAGGAACTCACCCTTGGCCAGCACTGCCGATTCGGCCGCGGTCTTGGCCTGTCGCAGCTGCTGCTCCAGATGCGTGTGCGCATCGAGCTCGCGTTGCAACTGTTTGCAGGCCTGGGCATCGCGATGCGCCTGGGCCTGCGCGTCCTCGAGCGCGTGCTGCTGCGCGCGCAGCGGCGCGCCGGACGCGAACACTGCCGCTGCGGCTGCGGCCGCCAATGCGGCGGCCACGAGCGACCAAGGACCCGGGACGGCGAGCGCCTGCAATGACGCGGCCACTGCCGCTGCGATCGCGGCCAGCAGTGCGCCCCAGCGCAAGGCAGAAAGCGACATCGCCGCTACAGCACCGAGTGGTGGAAGTCGAAGTCGAGCGCGTCGGCAACGCGCTGCACCAGGTTGCCCTGGATGTAGTCGATGCCGCTCATCCACAGCGTCGCGGCGGCCTGCGGGTTCTCGACCTGTTGACCGATCACCTGCAGTCCGAGGCGGTGCGCGCGTTCGACCGCGCCGCGCATCTCGTCGCGGATGCGCGGTTCGTCGAGCTGGCGCGAGTATCGGCCCGACAGGCGCACGAAGCCCAAAGGCAGCTGTGCGAGCAGCGCATTGGCCTCTTCGCCATCGCTGTACTGGCCCAGGCACAGCTGGACGCCGGCCGGGACCATGCGCGCGCAGAATTCCTGCAGCGACAGCGCGTGGATCAGCGCATCGTCCTGGCGCACGTCGATGACCAATGCAGCGCCGGGTATCCCGGCCTCGTGCAGGCGCTGCAACAGCCAGTCGGCATAGCCCGGTTGCACCAGGCTGCGCGAGGATTGCGACACGAACAGGCGCATCGCGCCGCCGCGCTGGGTGCGCTCGGCCAGAGTGGCGATCGCCAGTTCGAGCACGCGCCGGTCGATGTCCAACAGCACGCCGGCCAGCTCCGCCGCCGGCAGGATGCGCGCGGCCGAATGGAGTTCGCCATCGCGTCCGCGCAGCCGCAGCAGGGTCTGGTACTGCGGTTCATCGCCGCCGGCGACTGACACGATCGGTTGGAATGCCAGTTCGATGCGGCCCTCATCGAGCGCGCCGCGCAGGTCTTCCGACAACGACGGGGTCGCGTCCTCGCCGCCTGCGGGCGGCGCCGGCATGTGTACGGCGATCCCGGCCGGCGTGCCACGCGCATCGCGCAATGCCTGTTCGGCGGCAGCCAGCGCGGTGCCCGGGTCCTCATAGGCGTGCGCGAGATCGGCGTAGCCGATCAGCGCACGCAGACGCAGGCTCTGGCCCGCGAGCGGGAACGGATGGCTACCGATGCCGTCGCGCAGCCCGCGTGCCCAGACGTCGAGCGCGGTCCGGTCGATCTGCGGCGCAAACACCAGGAAGGTGTTGTCGTTCAGGCGCGTGGCGGCCGCGCCTTCGACCAGATGATGCAGGTGGCGGCCGGCATCGGTGAGGATGGTCTCCAGTCCGGCGTAGCCGTAGCGGTCGCGTAGCGCGGTGATGCCCTCGATCTCGACAAACGCCAGCGCCCCACGCGGCTGCGCCGGGATCGCCTCGGCGAGCTTCTGCAGCAACTGCAGCCGGCTGTTGAGGCCGGTGACCGGGCTGCGACCCGGATCGGGCATCTGCTGCAGGGTGCGGGCCCGGCGGATGCGGTTTTGCACCGCCGACACCAGGTGGCGCGGCCGGACCGGCTTGGTCAGGAAATCGTCGGCGCCCACTTCCAGCGCCTCGAACTGGCGCTCGGGGTCGACATCGCCGGTCAAGAACACGACCGGGATGTGCCGGTGCGCGGGCTGCTGGCGCAGCAGCGCGGTCAGCTCTGCGCCATCCATGCCCGGCATGTGCAGGTCCATGAGCACCAGGTCCGGGCCGAACTCGACCACGGTCGACAGGAATTCGTTGGCGATCGCCACCACGCGCGCTTGCAGGCCGGCGCCGTTGAGCACGCTTTCGGCGAACAGCGCCTGGCTCGGGTCGTCCTCGACGACCAGGACCCGGTACGGCCGACCGTCGTCGGTCAACGTCGCGGCCGCGTCCATGGGCTCCGCAGCAGACACATCGGCGGCATCGGGCAGCGACGGACGGCCGGCGTCGGCGGCCCACCGCCTCCAGTACGCAGTGGGGGGGAACTCCGCGCGTTGCGGCTTGTCGGGATCGGGCATGGCGGGGGAGGAACGAGAAGCGTGGGAAGCGCTCACTTTACCCGGCCGCGATCAGGAGCGCGGCAAGACGGCCGCGCGTGTGCGCCCACGGCCGAACAGCCGTCGCCACAGCCAGGCCAGCACGAGCAGGCCGCTTAGGCCGATCGCCACGACCAGCGCCAGGGCCAGCCAGGGCGAGGCGAGGACCAGCCCGAGCGCACCGACGGTCATCGCGTCCTCGGTGGAGGAGGCGGCGATGTTGCTGACCGGTTCGGGCGACAGATTGAGCAACAGCCGCGTGCCCGATTTGAGCGCATGGCTGGTCAGCGCCACGCCCGCGCCGGTGGCGAGCATCCCGGCGCCCAGGTCGCCGTCGGGCGAGAGCGCGGCCGCGGCGAGGAAAGCGCCGGCCGGCACGCGCGCGAGCGTCTGCAACAAGTCCCAGCCCGAATCGACGCCGGGGATCTTGTCGGCAAAGAATTCGGTCACCGCCAGCGCGCCCGACACGCCCAGCACCCAGGGCGAGGCGGTGGCCTCGAGCGCGGGGGGCAGGTCGAGCCAGCCGAGCGCGCCGGCGACCCCGACACCGAAGACGGTCAGATAGGCGCGCACGCCGGCCAGCCACGCCAGCACCACACCGATCGCGAACAGATGGGCTTCCGACATCGCGACCTCCCGGTTCGCCGCAGCGCGGGGCGCGGCGCACGATGGCGACGAGTATAGGGAGCACGGCCGCTTGACTGCGATTCGCCGCGCTCGCTATACCTTGTCCGATGATTCCACCCGAGCCCACCGGGCAGCCCCCGACGCCCGCCACGCCAGGCGCGTCCGCCCGTCCCTCGCAAGATCCGCGCTGGACGCGCGTGCTGCTCGGCCTGACGGCGGTGTCGCTGCTGTTCGGCCTGTGGGGGGCGTGGCAGGTGTTTGCGCCGGGGGCCGCGCATCCGCAACGCCAGCTCGCCGCACAGGCCGCCCAGATCGAGGACCTGCAGCAGCAGGTCGCCACGCTCACCCGCTCCGACCAGATCAGCCGCGACGCGAACCGCGAACTGCAGGGAACGCTGGCCGAACGCGACGAGGAAATCGCCGCGCTGCGCGCCGATGTGGGGTTCTACGAGCGCTTCGTCGGCTCGACCTCGCAAGGGCGGGAACTGAGCGTCCACGAACTGCGCATGCAGCCCCGGACCGATCAGGGCTGGCACTACACCGCCACACTGACCCAGAGCCTGGCCCGCGACGCGGCCAGCGAGGGCGAGATGCGGCTGGCGATTGAAGGCACCCGCAACGGCCGGCTGCAGACGCTGGCCTGGTCGGACCTGCGCCAGCGCGCCGACGCCCCCGGCGTGCCGTACGCGTTCAAGTACTTCCAGCAGGTCGAGGGCGACATCGTGCTGCCGCCCGGTTTCCAGCCACTGCGGGTGACCGTGCGGCTTGCGCCCAAGGGCCGCGGCGCGGCCGTGGAGCGCGCGTTCAGCTGGGCCGACGTGACGCCGCGTTCTGCGCCCGAGCCTTGAACGCGGCCGCCGGCCCCCCCATCCTGTCGGGCATGAGCGAAGTGCTGACCATCGAGGGCCCCGGCTACCAGTCCCTGGAGCGGCCGCTGGAATTCACCCCTGCAGCGGCGGCCAAGGTGCGCGAGCTGATCGACGGCGAGGGCAACCCGGCGTTGAACCTGCGTGTCTACATCCAGGGCGGCGGCTGTTCTGGCTTTCAGTACGGCTTCGAGTTCGACGAGGAGCGCGCCGAGGACGACCTGGCGATCGTCACCGACGACGTCACACTGGTGGTCGATCCGCTGAGCCTGCAGTATCTGATGGGCGCCGCAGTGGACTATGTCGAGAGCCTGCACGGGGCGCAGTTCACGATCCGCAACCCGAACGCGAAGTCGACCTGCGGCTGCGGCAGCAGCTTCACGGTCTGACCGGCCTGCCGGTCGGCCGGCGCCAGCGCCTTGCGGTCGATGTCGCCATCGCGACACGGCAGCCGGCCATAATCCCGGCATGGACTTCCGCTTCGTCGAGGCGCCGCTCGATCGCGCCGAACATCTGCGAACCGACAGCGCGGCGCTGTCGCGGCTATGGCCCCAGGCGCGCGTGCTGGTGCTCGATGCGCACGGCGATGCGGCCGTCGATGCCGACGGCGCACCCCCGGCACTGACCGGGACCGCGCTGGGCGAGCGCCCGGATTCGGCGGTGTTCCTGGGCCTGCACGGCGAGCAAGGCTGGTTCGCGCTGCCTGCAGGCGATGCCCCCGAAGGCCTGTCTGTCCACGGGGTCGTGGATCTGCGCAGCGCCGCGGCGTCGTGGCCGTTACGCGACTCCACCGCCTTCGCACAGGCGCGCGCGGTGCTGCACTGGCGTGCGCGTCATCGCCACTGCGGCGCTTGCGGCGCAGCGCTGCAGTGGGCGCGGGCCGGCTGGCTCGGCCGTTGCCCGCAATGCGGCACTGAACACTACCCCCGCACCGATCCGGCGATCATCGTCGCGGTGACCGATGGCACGCGGTTGCTGCTCGGCCGCCAGGCGGCCTGGCCGCCGCGCCGCTATTCCACGCTTGCCGGCTTCGTCGAGCCGGGCGAAACGCTCGAGCAGACGGTCGCGCGCGAGGTGTTCGAAGAAAGCGCGGTGCGGGTGCGCGGTTGTCGGTATCTCGCCTCGCAGCCCTGGCCGTTCCCGTCGTCGCTGATGCTCGGTTTCCTCGCCGATGCCGAGCCTGACATCCCGCGTGTCAACGACGAACTCGAGGACGCGCGCTGGTTCGATGTCGATGCGGTCGGCGCGGCATTGCGCGATGCCAACCCGGATCTGGTGCTGTCGCCCGCGTTGTCGATCTCACGCTGGCTGATCGCGCGGTGGCACGCGCTGCAGACCGGTGCCCAAGCCGGTTGAGTGTCCTTAGCCGAGCCCGCCGGGCGCCAGCCAGGTGAACGGCGGCCACGGCAGGTTGCGCGCGACCCAGTAGACCGACAGCAGCACCAGCCAGAACGTCGCCGTCGACAACCGCGCGGCGACCGGCTGCAGCCAGGCGGGTCGCCAGCCCATGCGCCAGGCGAGTGCGAGCGGCGAGAGCGCGAGCAAGACCAGCAGCAGCGGATTCATCGAGAACGCCTGCGGCAGGTCGCCATGGACCAGCGCATGCAGGCAGCGGGTCAGGCCGCAGCCAGGACAGACCCACCCGGTCGCGGCGTAGAACATGCACGGCGGGAAGGGGCTGCCCGGTGCATTGGGGTCGAAGGTGCGCAGCAGCCAGACGCCAGACGCCGCCACCGCCAGGCCGCCGCCCGCAAGGGCGACGGTGGCGGCGCGCACGCGCGCCAGGGGGCGCTGGCCGTGCACACGGGACATCAGATGTCGCTCTGGATCTGGTCGAAGATCATCTGGTACTGCTCCATGCCGCCGCCCAGCGTCAGCGAGTAGATCGTCCACAGCAGACCGATGATGCACAGGCCGGTGGTCACCCAGCACCAGGTCTTGGCGGTGTTGGACGCGCGCTGCGCGCCCGCCAGATCGCCCTGGCCCAACAGCGTATTGACCTTGGCCGAGAACACGATCGCGACGATGCCCGGGATCGTGCCGACGATGCAGCACAGGCACAGCGAGAGCACGGTGGCGATGATCGACCAGGCCAGGTGGTTGGGCACCGTGCCCGGGGCGATCGGCGTGCCGGGCAGCGGGGTGCCGGGTGCGTCGTACGGATTCGGCGGCGGCGGGGGCGGGATGGTGCTCATGGTGGTGCTCTCCTGGAGAAAGGCGGGATGGTGTGACGGACTGCTCGGATTCGGGACCGCGCGTGCAGCCTAGGTGGAAACGGCGTCGTGGAGATGTAGACGCCGGGGCGGAGTCGTGTCATCGGCAGCATGCTCGGTGCTGACGTCGAGGGCGTGGCTGGATTGGCGTGCGACTCCCGACAAAACGGCTGGCCTGCAGCGCAGGCGGACCTGAACGGACGCAAGCGTACCTGAGCCGGGCATCGGCAGGCAGAGGGCGACGCGCTCAGGCGGCATCGCCACGCAGGGCCCGGACCTCGGCCTCGAGCGCCGCGGCGGTGAGATCGGCCGATGCCTCGATCCGCGGCGCGGCAACGACTTCGATGCGGGCGCGCAGACGCCGCGGCACGCGCATGCGGGCAAAGCGGCCGCGGGCGTGCGCGTGGTGGCGGCTCCACATGCTGGTCCACATGCCGCGCAGCGCCAGCGCGACCACCGGCACCTGTTGGCCGCGCGCCTGGGCACGCGCCAGGATGCGCTCCACGCCTGTGCGGAATGCGGCGATCTCGCCATCGCTCGTCAGCCGGCCCTCGGGGAAGATGCCGACCAGCTCGCCTTCCGCCAGGGCGGCATCGATGGCGTCGAACGCGCGCTGCATCAGCGCCGGGTCGTCCTTGGCGCCGGCGATCGGGATTGCCTTGGCGTGCCGGAAGATCCAGCGCAGCCCGGGGATGGCGAAGATGCGGTGGTCCATCACGAACCGCACCGGCCGCGGGATCGCCGCCGACAGGATCAGCGCATCCATGTAGCTCACGTGGTTGCAGACGATCAGCGCCGGACCGTCGGCCGGAATCGCCGGATCGACGCCGCGCTCGCGCAGCCGGTAGAGCGTGCGGACCAGCACCATGCTGACCAGCCGCATCAGGAACTCGGGCACGATCGTGAAGATCCAGATCGCGACCAGCAGGTTGGCGATCGCCAGGCCCAGGAACATCTGCGGCACCGTCAGGCCCGGCAGCGGCAGCGTCAGGCCGCCCAGCGACAGCGATTCGCGTTGCACCAGCACGCCGATCACTGCCGCGGCGACGATGAACAGCGAGTTCTGGATGTTGAGCCCGGCGATCACCCGCGACAGTTCCGAACGCGGCGTGCGGCTCTGGATCAGGGCGAACAGCGGGACGACGAAGATGCCAGTGAACAGGCCCACGCCGACCAGGTCGGCGACGATGCGCCAGCCGCCGGGCCCTTCGAGGAAGGCCGCGATCGTCAGGCCGGTCTGCGGCGGCAGGCTGGGCCGGGCGCAGTACAGGTCGAGCAGCATCGCGCTGATGCCGAACGCGCCGACCGGCACCAGCCCGATCTCGACAGTGCGCCCGGACAGCTTTTCGCACAGCAGCGAGCCGGCGCCGACGCCGACCGAGAACAACGCAAGGGCGAAGATGTACAGCGCGGTGTCATTGACCACGCCGCCCAGATAGATCTCGGCGTAGGTCGGCAACTGCGCGGTCAGCACCGTGCCGACGAACCAGAACCAGGACACGCCCAGGATCGCGTTGCGCACCGCCAACTGGCGCCTGGCCAGGCGCATCACCGCCCGCGATTCGGGGATCGGATTCCAATTGACCTTCAGCGTCGGCGCTCCCGCATCCACCTTCGGGATCAGACGCGCGACCAGGTTGCCGGCGACCGCCAGCGCGACCACCGACGCCGCTGCGGCTTCGGGCCCGTAGCTGCCGGCGAGCTTGAACACCAGCCCGCCGTAGATCATGCCGGCCAGGATCGAGATCGACGTGCCCATCTCGACCAGGCCGTTGCCGCCTGTGAGCTCTTCGGGCCGCAGCACCGAGGGCAGGATCGAGTACTTCACCGGGCCGAACAGGGTCGACTGGGTGCCGGTCAGAAATAGCGCGACCAGCAGGACCGGCATGCTCTGCAGCAGGAAGCCGACTGCGGCGAGCGACATGATCGCGATTTCCATCGCGGTCGTGATCACGATCAGCGTCTGCTTCTCGAGCTTCTCGGCGATCTGACCGGCGATCGCCGAGAACAGGAAGTAGGGCAGGATGAACAGCGCCGGGGCGAGGTTGGTGTAGAGCGTGCGTTCCGCGGTGCCCACGCCGAGGAAGAACAGCAGCGCGATCACCGACTGCCGGTAGACATTGTCATTGAACGCGCCGAGCGCCTGGACCGTGAAGTAGGGCAGGAAGCGCCGCTGCCGCAGCAGGGCGAACTGGGACTGGCCTGACATGGCGGCTCCTGGACGGACTGCGCGGAGCCTAGCAGGTCGGCATTGCGGTCCGACCAGGGCGCGTCATGGCGTGCAGCGCGCCGACGCGCTCAGGGGGGCGCATCGCTCGTACCACGCACCGCCCGGTAGCGTTGCTCGAGCTCCTGGCGGATCTGGCGTCGCTGCCGGCCCTGTTCGAAGCGCCGGCGTTCTTCGGCGCTGGCCGGCTCGCGCGCCGGGACCGGCACCGGGCGGCCCTCGGGATCGACCGCGACCATCGTGAAGAAGCAACTGTTGGTGTGGCGGACCGAGCGGGCCTGGATGTTCTCGGCGATGATCTTGATGCCGACTTCCATCGACGTGCGGCCGGTGTAGTTGACCGAGGCGAGGAATGTCACCAGCTCGCCGACGTGGACCGGTTCGCGGAACGTCACCTGGTCGACCGACAGCGTCACCACGTAGCGTCCGGCATAGCGGCTGGCGCAGGCATAGGCCACCTCGTCGAGATACTTGAGCAGCGTGCCGCCGTGCACGTTGCCGGAGAAGTTCGCCATGTCCGGGGTCATCAGCACGGACATGGTCAGCGTGGCGTTGCCTGGGATCATGCGGTGGGCCTGGTGGGAGCGGCCTGGAGGATGGCATGCGCCGTGGCGGCCGTCATCGGGTCGGCGGCCGCCCCGCCGCCGCCTCAGCGGTCAGCCACGGCTTGGGGCGCAGTGGCCGGCGTGCTTGCGGCCTCCGCGGCCGCGCGCAGGTCGGGTAACAGGCGCAGCAGCAAGGCCAATTGGGTACCCAGCAGCCGCCGCCGCGGGTCGGTCGTGGCATCGCCGGCGCGCTCGAGTGCCTCGGCCAACGCAGCCTCCGTGGCCGCGTCGTCGGCCGGAGGCGCACGGCGCGCTGACAGCGCGGCCGCGAGGTTGGCCAGTGCGCTCTGCAGGCGTGCGCCGGCCGTGAACATCGCATCGTCGGCCTCGCCGTCGAGCGCGCCGCGGTGCGCGCCCAGCCCCGACAGGTAGCCGAGCACGGTGTTGGACACCGCCAGAAACCGGAACGCCGCATCGAGGTCGCGCCGGTAGCGGCCCGGCTCGCGCAGGCGGTTGGACAAGGCCACCGACAACGCCGCTTCGGCGTTGTGCATGTCGCGCCGGGCGACCCGGTAGGGCAGGTCGTCGCGCATGCCGCTGCGATACTGCTCCAGCACTTGGCCCAGGTAGCGCGCATGGGCATCGACGACCCCGGCCATGACCAGGTGCAGTTGCCGTCCCCGCCAGTCGGGCAGGATCAGGAACGAGGCGGCCGCGGCGATCGCGCAGCCGATCAGGGTGTCGAGCAGGCGCGGCCAGATCAGCACGAATCCGTCGCCGATCAGATTGAAGCACAGCAAGGCCATCACCGTGATCGCCGCGGTCGCGAGCGCGTAGCGGTCTGTGCGGCTGACGAAGAACACCACCGCGGCCAGCAGCGCCAGCAGCAACTGGACCTCCACGCCGACGAACAACTGCATCAACGCCCAGGTCGCGGCCAGGCCAATCAAGGTGCCGGCGATGCGCTGCGCCAGGCGCCGGCGCGTCGCACCGAAGCTGGGCCTGCAGACGAAGGCGATGGTCAACAGGATCCAGAAGCCGTTGCGCGCGCCGATTGCGTGCATGACCGCGTAACCGGCGCACAACGCGATCGCGATGCGCAGGCCGTGGCGGAACAGCACCGAGGTCGGGCTCAGCTGCCGGGCCAGCCGCGTGGCCATCTCGCGCAAGGTGTGCGGCGAGGCATCGCGCAGGCGCGTATCCATGCCCTCCAGCGGCGCATCCGACAGGGTGTCCTCGGCCAGCCGGCGGTCGATCGCCTGCAGGTTGCGCACCAGCGATTCGAGCGAGGCGAGCAGCCGGGTCTGCCGGCCGTCGCCGCGTGCGTGCAGATGGTCGAGCGACTGGCGCAGGTCGATCATCGCCTGACGCGTGCCGGCGCCGTACTGGAACGGGCGACGCAGGCGGATCGCCTCGCCGAGTGCGCGGCAGGCGCGGCCCTGGAGCTCGAGCAGCCGTTGGCCGCGATAGAGCACGTCGCTGTGGAAGAACGCCTCGGCCAGCGCCTCGTAGGGGTAGTGGGACGAACTGGCGCGTTCGTGGAATTCCTGCGCCATGTAGTACAGACGGAAGTACAGCCCCGATTGCACGCCCGGGCGACCGGAACGGCCGAAACGGCTGATGATCGCGTTCTTGGTGGCCTCCAGCGCGGCGACCACGCGCGCATTCTGCTCCGACAGCGCGAGCCGGCGTGCATGCAGGTCGCGGTCGCGGATCGGTTCGAACAGCGCCGCCTTCAGCTGCAGGTAGCGGCCCAGTTCGGCGAACAGCCGGGCCAGGCGCTCGCGGACCGGGCGATTGGCGACCAGGATCGTCCACAGGATCGACAGTGCGCCGTACCAGGCGGCGCCGGCGAGCAGGGGCCCCGCGTCGCGCCAGGCCGCATCGGCATGACCGCCGCCATGCTGGTCGATGCCGATCGCCGCATACAGCATCAGCGCCACCGTGCCCTGGGCGATCGATGCGTAGCGTTCGCCCAGTGCGCCGAGCAGGGTCAGCGCGAACGTGGTGGCGGCCAGGCAGGCGATGAAGGCCAGCGGGTACGGAAACAGCAGCGTGACCGCGCCGGCCGCTGCGCCAAAGCACAGCAGCGACAGCACCACCGCCTTGAGCCGGCCGAGCCAGTTGTCGTCGGTCTCGGCCATCGCGCTGGCGATGATGCCCAGGAACACCGCCGGCAACGCGGCCAGCTGTTGGTCATGCCAGCACAGCGCCATCGCGCCGCCGAACGCGATCGACACGCGCAGGGCAGTGCTGGCCTTCTCGTGGGCCCACAACCGGGTCAGGCGCTCGTTGATCGGGGACGGCATGCGGACGCGGGACGGTCGTGCGGGGCGGCGCGGTTCGGCCTCAGCCGCGCTCGCGTTCGATCGCCCGCCAGCCGATGTCCTTGCGATGGAATTCGCCCGGCCAGGAGATGCCGGCGATCTCGCCGTAGGCCCGGTGCTGGGCGTCGGCCACCGAATCACCGAGCGCCGCGACGCACAGCACGCGCCCACCCGCGGTCACCGCCTGGCCGTGCGCATCGAGCCGGGTGCCGGCATGGAAGACCTTGGTATCGGGCAGTGGCGGCGTGTCCCAGGTATTGATCGCATCGCCGGTACGCGGCGTGTCGGGATAATGCTCGGCGGCCATCACCACGCCCAGCGCCGGACGCGGGTCCCACTGCGCCTGCATGCCATCGAGCGCACCATCGATCGCGGCCTCGACGAGCGCGGCGAAATCCGAGGTCAGCCGCATCATCACCGGCTGGGTTTCCGGGTCGCCGAAACGGACGTTGAATTCGATGACCTTCGGCGCACCGCTGGCGTCGATCATCAGCCCGGCATAGAGGAAGCCGGTGAACGTTGCGCCGTCGGCGGCCATGCCGCGCACCGTCGGCTCGACGACTTCGCGCATGATCCGCGCGTGCACGTCCGGAGTGACCACCGGTGCCGGCGAATAGGCGCCCATGCCGCCGGTGTTGGGGCCGGTGTCGCCGTCGCCCACGCGCTTGTGGTCCTGGCTGGTCGCCATTGGCAGCGCGGTCAGGCCGTCGACCATCGAAATGAAGCTCGCTTCCTCGCCGTCGAGGAACTCCTCGATCACCACGCGCGCGCCGGCGCTGCCGAAGGCATTGCCCGAAAGCATGTCGTGGATCGCCGCCTCTGCTTCGTCCAGCGTGGCGGCGACGATGACGCCCTTGCCGGCGGCCAGGCCATCGGCCTTGACGACGATCGGCGCACCGTGCTGACGCACGTACTCGATCGCGGTGTCGGCTTCGGTGAACACCGCATAGGCGGCGGTCGGAATGCCGTGGCGGGCCAGGAAATCCTTCGCGAAGGCCTTGCTGCCCTCCAGCTGCGCGGCGGCTGCGGTCGGCCCGAAGATGCGCAGGCCCGCGGCCCGGAAGCGGTCGACGACGCCGGCGACCAGCGGCGCCTCGGGACCGACCACGGTGAAGGCCACGTCCTCGTCGCGGGCCAGCGCCAGCAAGGCATCGAGGTCGGTTGCGGCGACATCGACGTTGCGGCAGCCGGCCTCGCGCGCGGTCCCTGCGTTGCCCGGCGCGACCAGCACGTCGCCGACCTGCGGCGACTGTGCAAGCTTCCAGGCCAGGGCGTGCTCGCGGCCGCCGGAACCGATGACGAGGACCTTCTTCATGCGCAACTGACCGGATATCCCAAAGGAACACCAGTCTAAGGCCTGCGGCCTGAGCTGTCGGCGCGCCCGGGGCTGCGACACCCGTCGCCACGGGCGGCGTCAGGCGTCAATGCTAGGCTCGGTGGTTTCGTGCACAGGAGCCCAGACCGACGATGGATGTGGTCCAACTGGTCGAACGCGGTCTCTCGCCGATCGTCGCCGCCGTCAATGGCGTGCTGTGGAACTATCTGCTGGTCGGCGTGCTGCCGTTGGTCGGCATCTGGTTCAGCCTGCGCCTGGGCTTCGTGCAGCTGCGACGCTTCCCGCAGATGCTGCGCAACCTGCACCGTGGCACCGAGGACGACCCGGCCGGCATCTCGCCGCTGCAATCGTTGTGCACCTCGCTCGCGTCGCGCGTGGGAACCGGCAACCTGGTCGGCGTGGCGCTCGCGCTGGGCATCGGCGGGCCGGGCGCGATCTTCTGGATGTGGCTGGTCGCGTTCTTCGGCATGGCGACCGCCTACACCGAGAGCGCGCTGGCGCAGTTGTACAAGCGCCGCGATGCGGCCGGCCACTACCGCGGTGGGCCGGCCTTCTACATGGCGCAGGGCCTGCGTGCGCCATGGCTGGGCGCGATCTTCTCGGTCTGTCTGGTGCTGGCGTTCGGCCTGGTGTTCAGCGCCGTGCAGGCGAACTCGATCTCCGAGGCGGTGTCGGAAGCCTGGGGCGTGGATGCGGCGTGGGTCGCGGGCGTGCTGGTGGTGCTGGCCGCGCCCGTGATCTTCGGCGGCCTGCGGCGCGTGGCGCGCATGGCCGAGCTGGTGGTGCCGGCAATGGCGTGCGGCTATCTGCTGCTGGCCGGTTGGGTGGTGCTTACGCACCTGGGCGAGGTGCCCGCGATGCTGGCAACGATCGTGCGCAGCGCGTTCGGCCTCGACCAGGCGGCCGGCGGCATGCTCGGCGGCCTGTCGGTGGCGTTGCTCAACGGCGTCAAGCGCGGACTGTTCTCCAACGAGGCCGGCATGGGCAGCGCACCCAATGTCGCCGCGTCCGCCACGCCCGTGCCGCATCACCCCGCCAGCCAGGGCCTGATCCAGGCATTCGGCGTCTTCATCGACACGCTGTTGATCTGCACGGCCACCGCGTTGATGATCCTGCTGTCGGGTGTCCTGCCGGTCGGCGGGGACGGTGCGGTGCTGACCCAGCAGGCGATGGCGGTGCATTTCGGCAGTTGGGGGCCGACGTTCATCGCGGTCGCGTTGTCGCTGTTCGCCATTACTTCGATCTTGGGCAACTACGCTTATGCCGAAAGCGCGGTCCTGTTCCTGCGTGGGGGGCGCGCCGGCCTGTTCGCGCTGCGCATCGGTTGCCTGGCGATGGTGGCCTGGGGCGCCTTCGCGAAGCTCGACATCGTCTGGGACACCGCGGACGCGGCAATGGGGCTGATGGCGACGGTGAATCTGGTGGCGGTGGTGCTGTTGTCGGGCGTGGCGATCAAGCTCACGCGCGACTACGACCGCAAGCTCCGTGCCGGCGACGCCTCGCCGCGGCTGGACGCGGCGGATTTTCCCGAACTGGGCGACACCATCGACCGCAGCATCTGGACGGCCCGCAAGACCGTCGCACCGGTGCGCGACGACGGCTGACCGCGCGATCGCGTCAAGCGCAGCCGTCGCGTTGCAGCACCGGCGGGACGCGCCATGCGTTCGTCGCGGCATCGAAGGGCACGGTGTAAGTCCGGTCGATGCGGCGGCCGCAGGCCTCGCCGTATTCGCGCACGCGCAAGGGCCAGGCGACGACGCCGGCGTCGCGCGCGTCGACGTCGAGTTCGAAGGTGAGGTCGTAGCCGGTATCGGGTGGGCAGTCGTCGCGCTCCGCGCATCCGGCCATCGCGCCGAGGTTGTCGAGGCTGCTGCGCAGACTTGCGGCCACCGTGAAGCTGTCGCCGTCGGGCAGAACGAGGCTGGTGTTGCCGATGGTCAGCCCCTGGGCGGTGAACCCGTCTTCGATGACGAACCCATGCAGATGCGGCCCCAGGCGGCGTACATCGACATCGGCGACATCGCCGGTGCTGCCGAAGTCCACCAGGTGCGCGCGTGCATCGGCCACAGCGCGCGCGCCGTCGGCGCGCAGCGCGAAGAGGTCGATGCGCGCAGTGGTGGCGTGGCCGGCATCGTCGGGCACGCCGCAGACGGCGACGAACTCGGCCGGCGCATCGTGGGTGCCGATCGCTGCGCGCGCACAGACCTCGCGTGTGGCCGCGTCGTCGCCCAGTTCGTCAGCCAACGGCAACCCCGGCCAAGTGCCCACGAGTTGCGCGAGGTCGCCGTACTGGGTCACCAGGTAGTCGCGGACACAGCCGCCGGGCAGCCCGACCGGCGCGCCTGGCTCGACAGCCGTGTCGTCCGCGTTTGCCGTCCTGGGTGCAGGTGTGGCCACCGCCTCGGCCGTTGTCGCCGGCAACGCAGCGGCGGCCGGTGGCTGCGCCTGCCCGCAGGCCGACAACGCCAGCGCCGCCAACACGCTCGGCCAAGCCATCTTCGTGGCAACGCGACACCAGGACGCACGGACCATCGCAACCTCCATGAGCGGGCTGGCGCCGACGATAGCGCGCCTGCCGGCAGGCTGGAGTGATTGCGGCGCGAAGACACGCCAGCCCCCTGAGTCAGGGGGCGATCCGCGCCATCGGCGCGGATGGGGGTGTGGACGCCGCTGGCCGGGGCCCGAGGTTTGCGCAGCAAACCTTGGGATGGATGCCAGCTTCGCTGGCATCAATGCCTGAAGTGACGCACCCCGGTAAACACCATCGCGATGTCGTGCTCGTCGGCCGCGGCGATCACCTCGTTGTCGCGCATCGAGCCGCCGGGCTGGATCACCGCCTGGATCCCGGCCTCGGCCGCGGCGTCGATGCCGTCGCGGAACGGGAAGAACGCATCGGAGGCCATCACCGATCCGGGCACCACCAGGCCGGCGTCGCCGGCCTTGATGCCGGCGATGCGCGCCGAGTACACGCGGCTCATCTGGCCGGCGCCGACGCCGATCGTGCGGTGGTCCTTGGCATAGACGATCGCATTGGACTTCACGAACTTCGCTACCCGCCAGGCGAACAACAGATCGCTCAACTGCGCCTGGGTGGGCGCGCGCTGGGTCACGATCTTCAGCTCGTCGACGCTCACCTCGCGCACGTCGGCCGTCTGCATCAGCAGGCCCGAGCCCACGCGCTTGACGTCGACGTTGTTGCGGCCGTCGCCGTGCGGGATGCGCAGGACGCGGACGTTGGCCTTCTTGGTCGCGTAGTCGAGCGCGGCGGGATCAAAGTCGGGCGCGATCAGCACCTCGACGAACTGGCGGTCGAGAATGACCTTTGCGGTCGCGGCATCGAGCGTGCGGTTGAACGCGATGATGCCGCCGAAGGCCGAGGTCGGATCGGTCGCGTAGGCCAGTTCGTAGGCATCGCCGCAGGCTGCGCCGACGGCGACGCCACAGGGATTGGCGTGCTTGACGATCACGCAGGCCGGCGCCTCGAACTGGCGCACGCATTCCCACGCCGCGTCGGCGTCGGCGATGTTGTTGTACGACAGCTCCTTGCCCTGCAACTGTGTGAAGGTCGCCAGCGTGCCGGGCACCGGGTACAGGTCGCGGTAGAACGCCGCCTGCTGGTGCGGATTCTCGCCGTAACGCAGGTCCATGACCTTGACGAAGTTGCCGTTGCTCTGGCCGCCGAACGGCGCGCGTTGCGCCGCGCCGGCGTCGGAAGGCTCGGCGATCGCCGACAGCACGTCGCTGATGCGCGCATCGTACTGGGCGACGCGGTTGAACGCGGCGACCGACAGCGCGAACCGGGTTGCGGCCGACAGCGCGCCGTCGTGGGCGTCGAACTCCTGGATCAGCGCAGCGTACTGCGCCGGGTCGGTCGCGATCGCGACGTGCGCGAAGTTCTTCGCGGCCGCGCGCAGCATCGCCGGGCCCCCGATGTCGATGTTCTCGATGATGTCGTCGAACTTCGCGTCTGCAGCGTAGGCCACGCGCTCGAACGGATAGAGGTTGAGCACCAGCAGGTCGATCGCCTCGATGCCGTGCTCGGCCATCACCGCATCGTCGGTGCCGCGGCGTCCCAGCAGGCCGCCATGGACCTTGGGGTGCAGCGTCTTGACGCGTCCGTCCATGATCTCGGGAAAGCCGGTGACGTCGCTGACGTCGCGCACCGCCAGTCCTGCCTCGCGCAACGCCTTCGCGGTGCCGCCGGTCGACAGCAGTTCGACACCGCGCGCGGCCAGCGCGCGGGCCAGGTCGAGCAGGCCGGTCTTGTCGGAAACGGACAGCAGGGCGCGGCGGATCTGCACGGGCGCGCCGGACGAAGCGGAGACGGTCATGGGGAGGCTGCGAGCGGAAAGAGCCCGCGATTATAGCGGCCGTGGCCGGGCACCCCGGCAGCGCGTTACTGCGTCAGCCCGTACTCGCGCAGCTTCTTGCGCAGCGTCGCGCGGTGGATGCCCAGCATCGCGGCCGCGCGGCTCTGGTTGCCATCGCAGAAGTTGAGCACTTCGGCGAACAGCGGAATCTCCAGCTCGCGCAGCGCGACCTCGTAGAGGTTGTCGGTGTCGTTGCCGTTGAGATCGCCCAGGTAGCGCTGGATCGACGTGGCGACATGCTCGCGCAGCGGGGTGCGTGGCGCCTCGCGCATGCTGCTGTCGGATCGGTCTGCGTTCAAGGCGGCTCTCGAAAGAGTAAAGCGTCGACGGCGCGGCGTCGGCGGTCGGTCATGGCGGCCGGGTCAGTCTATCGCGCGGCGCGGCGGCCGGACAACGCGCCGACAAGCGGTACAGGTCCGTCTACAGCAGTTCGAACGCGAACGACACCGCGCCGGGCCCGGGCTCTTTGAGCGTCAGGCGAACGTGGGCGCTGGCACCGGGGGCAAGCGTCGGCGCAGGCGGCGCGCCGCCCAGGTACTCCCGGGCCGTGAATACGCGGCTGCCGATCGCCTGTCCGTCGACGTCCGACAGCACCAGCCGCAGACGCGGCCAGGCCTGCGGCCAGCGTGCGTCGTTGCGGAAGCGCGCGGTGACCTGTAGCCGGCTCGGGTCCTCGGGCGCGGCGCGGACATCGCGTGCGAGCAGGACCAGCGCCGCGGGCTCGCGCCAGGGCGGCAGCGTGCAGCGCAGCGCGCCGCACACCGTTTCCAGCGTGGGGCGCCAGGCCGGATGGGCGGCCAGCCGCGCGCGCTCGGCGAGCAGGCCCTGCAGGACCAGCAGCGCGGTCAGCCCGGCAGCCGCGCCCCATAGCCACCGGGGCGTGCGCGACGGCGCAGCGGCGGTACGCGACCGGGCGAAACTCGGGACGGTTCGGGCGACGGCGTCCGGGGGCGGCGCGGGCGTCTTGCGTATCGGCTCGGCGGGGGGCGCCGATGGAGGCGCGGTGGATGTGAGCGACGGTGGCGGCGTCGCGGGTTCGGGGCGCGGTCTGAGCAGATTGGCCACCGAGACCGGTGGCTCGGGCGGTGCGGGCGTTTGCAAGGCGCCGCCGCAACGTGGGCAGCGCGCCGGTGGCAGGCCGGTCGCCCGGTCGGTGGCGACCAGGTCGCCGCAGTGCCGGCAATGGATGAACATCCGGCTATTGAAGCATGGGCTCGCGCGGATGCGGGCTCAGCGCCGCACGCCGTCGATGCGCACCCAATCGCCCTCGCGCGCGACGGCCAACTGCTCGAACCACGGGCGGTAGCGGCGCAGCAGCGCTTCCTCCTGGCCGTCGAGGATGCCCGACAGCGCAATCCGTCCGCCCGGCGCGACCCGCTCGGCCAGCGTTTCGGCCAGGGCATCGAGCGCAGTGGCGAGGATGTTGGCGACCACCACCGGATAGTTCGTCTGCGGCGCGTCGCTGGGCAGGAACACGGTCAGTGCCGTGTCCACGCCATTGCGCTCGGCGTTGTCGCCCGAGGCCTGGAGGGCCTGCGGATCGTTGTCGACGCCGATCGCCTGCGCGGCGCCGAGCTTGAGCGCGGCCAGCGCGAGGATGCCGCTGCCGCAGCCGTAGTCGAGCACGGTGCATCCCTCGAGCGCGCCATCGGCGGCCAGCCCGTCGAGCCACTGCAGGCACAGCGAGGTCGTGGGATGGGTGCCCGAGCCGAAGGCCAGGCCCGGGTCGAGGCGGACGATCGCGGCGTCGTCGCCGGCCTCCTCGGGCAGCTCGCTGTTCCACGGCACGATCCAGGTGCGCGCGCCAAAGCGCAGCGGCACATACTGGTCCATCCAGGCCCGTTCCCAGTCCTGGTCCTCGACCTTGGCAAAGCCCGCCCGGGTCCAGTCGAGGCCGCCATCGAAGGATTCGAGCGCAGCCAGCAGTGCCAACGCGTCGGTGTCGACCTCGAACAGCGCGGTCAGTACCACGGAGTTCCACAACGGCGTCTCGCCGACACCCGGCTCCAGGATCGCCTGCTCGTTGGAGGTGTCGGCGTCGGCGTCGAGCATCGTCACCGCCAGGGCCCCGACATCTTCGAGCGCGCGTGCATAGCGGGGCTGCTCGGCTTCACTGCAGCGCAGGCTCAGTTCGAGGTGAGGCATGGTGAATTTCCGCGACGTGGGGCCGGCATCTTCGGTCCCATGTCCCGGCGCGTAAAGGCCGCGGTGCCGGTCGGAGGCCGGCGGCGGGTCGGGCGGCGGGGGGCGGGCTCGCCGACCGGTGCCGACAGCGGCCCCTGCTCGATGCTGTCGGACGGCGTCGCGGCGGTGCGATTGCCGTCCACGTCCTGCGCGGTGACGCTCGCGCCCGCGTCCGCATTGCGGGTGGCGGTGAGGTCGGCCGGGCGCGACGGGGCAGGGAACCGCGTGATGGCGTGATAACGGTCACAACTTGCGCGCGCCGGCCCGGCCGGGAGGGCCGGCGCGATGGGCTACAATCGCCTTCCCGTCCGGTTCTTGCCCGCCGGCGGCTTCGCCGCCCAGGCCGAATGGTTCGGCGTGGGCGATCCCGCTCCTGCCCGGACCTGCCGGAAAGCCCGCCTTGCATCTGAGAGTCGCCGCCGTCCTCGCGCTCGTCGCCGCCGTGGCCCTGGGGCTGGCGTTCTCGCGTGCCGACGCGCCGGCCGCCGCGAACCGGGGCCGCGATGCGGCGCCCGTGGGCGATGCATCTGTGACGTCGCCGCCCCCCGGGGCCGCGATAAAGGCGACTGCGCGGTTGGGCAGAACGACCCGCCATGCCACCTCCCACGGCCCAGCCTCGACGGTCCCGGTCTCGCCCCGGCAGGCCTTCGAGCGGTCGCAGGACCTGTTCGCGCTCGCCCAGCGGTTGCAGCCGATGGCCGAGAGCGGGGACGCCGAAGCACGCTGGCTGGTCAGCCGGATCCATGAGTATTGCGCCGGCTATGCGCGGGCGCCGGTCGACTACGCGCGCGACACCTTGCTGCTCGCCAGCCTGCCCTTGCCGGCTGCGCGCCCGCTGCGCGAAGCGCGGGCCCGGATCGAGCGCCGCTGCGGCCGCTTCGTCGCCGACGACGCGCCGAACTTCGTGCAACTGGTCGAGCAACGGAGAGAGGCGGCGCTGGCCGGCAGCCTGCCGGCCGAGGCCGCGTTGCTGTCGATGGGCGCGCCGCTTGCCGACGACGAGGACTATCGCCGCGGGCTGGTGGAGCGCGTGCTCGAATCGGCCGACCCGGACGCCTACGCGGCGCTGGCCCCGGCGATGGGCGAGGCGGCGGCTGGGGACCCGGCGCTGGCTGGGCGCGTGGCCGGCTCCCAGAACGCGGAGACCGCCTGGCAGAACGCGGCCTGCGGCCTGGGGCTGGATTGCAGCGGCAACGGAGCGTTGATGACCCGGTACTGCGCCGAGGGCGGCATCTGCGCTCAGGATGAAACACAGGATTTCTCGACGTTCGTCCGGCAGGCGTCGCCACCGGAAGACGCGGAACAGATCGATCAGATGACAGCTGAACTACGACGCGACCGGCAGGTCGGGATGGTGATGAGATGAAGCAGCGGGCAATTTCGCGCAGGGTGCGGTTCTGGTTCTGGGCCGTGGTGTTCCTCGGTTACTCGGTCGCGGTGGCCGGCGTGGTCGTCGATGCGATTGGCGACCACTACACCGGCCTGGCCGATGTCGCGGAGACGACCATCGAAGCGCCGCCCGAGCAACGCCGCCTCGGCGCCGCGCAGGTCGCCGCGCTGTATCGCGCGCAGAGTGCGACGCCGTTCCGGACCTTGCCGGCCGGCGAGACGTTCCGCGTGGTCTGGCCCGACGGGTCGAGCGAGCTGGTGCGCATCGTCAGCCAGTCGAGCGTACACGGCACGCAGTTGGTGGAGGGCTCGCAGGTCGGCGCGAACGATCTGCGGTCCGCGCAGGCCGAAGTGCAGGTGGTGCCGGTGTCGACGGCGTTCCCGGCGCGTCGCCTGCCAGCGGATGCGCCGATCGTCGACTGAACGCGATCGCGATCGCGATCGCTGCCGCTGCCGCCCACCCCACCATCGTCGTCAGGACCGGGTTCGCGACGCAACGCGACTGCCACCGCGGAGAGGGCGGACAGCGATAGGGCGCCGATCCGCGCTGCCGATGAATCCACAGGCGCTGCGCGCCGAATCGAACTGTCCGCGGAGAATCGCACTGGCTATCTGGACCGAGTCGCCCGACGTGCGGCACGCTGTTGCTGCGCCCGCGTCGACCAAAAGCCGATCGACGCGAATTGCGTCGCGCACAGCATCAGCAGCGTCCAGCCCAGGTCGAGCCCGAGATAGACGCCTGACAGCCGGTTGAGCCAGCCCCATTCCGAGCGGCGTAACGCCAGGCTGCCCTCGCCGAACACCGCGTGCAGTGCCTGCGCAGTCGTCAACGCCTGCCAGTCGCCGTAGCGCACAAGTCCGACCAGCCCAGCCCCGAATGCCACTGCAGTTGCCAGCGCCAACAGGCCGGCGACCCAGGCCAGCGCGTCACTGGTGCGACGCGTGTCGCGCCACAACAGCACCGCACCCAGGCTCCAGACGAGCAACAGCGCGGTGAACAGGAAGACGAAGACCATCGAACGGACCCTCGGTGCGCATTGCGGCGCGATCCCTGCAGCATCGCAACGTCACTGCATCCGCCGTGTCGCAGGCCCCGGCGCGCACAGACCTGCCCGGTCATCCGGGCGGCCGCGTTTGAGGCATCAGGCGCGGGGGCGCACAATGGCCGGCCCTGCACGGCCTGCGCAACGCGACGGGCCTCGCGCGACGCCCGCGCCGGCGGCATGGCCGGCACGTCGCAGCCCGACGGAAATCCGTATGCACGCTTTCGAACCCGACGCCCTGCGGCTCTCGGTCGCCCCGATGATGGACTGGACCGACGTCCATTGCCGGCAGTTCCACCGCATCCTCGCGCCGGGCGCGCGGCTGTACACCGAGATGGTGCATGCCAACGCGGTGATCCACGGCGATCGCGCGCGGCTGCTCGCGGCCACGCCCGAGCAGGCGCCGCTGGCGCTGCAACTGGGCGGCAGCGATCCGGCCTTGCTGGCGCAGGCGTCAGCGATCGCGGCCGAGCATGGCTTCGATGAGATCAACCTCAATTGCGGCTGCCCCTCGGACCGGGTGCAGGCCGGGCGATTCGGCGCCTGCCTGATGCGCGAGCCGGCGCTGGTCGCCGACTGCGTCTCGGCCATGGTCGCGGCCAGCCCGGTGCCGGTCACCGTGAAATGCCGGCTCGGGGTCGATGACGATGACGACTACGCCGCCTTCGCCGCGTTCGTCGATGGCGTGGTCGCCGCCGGCGCGTCGATGGTGGTGGTGCACGCGCGCAACGCCTGGCTGCAGGGGCTGTCGCCGAAGGAGAACCGGGACATCCCGCCGCTGCGCTACGACTGGGCCTGGCGGCTCAAGCGCGAGCGGCCGGCGCTGCCGGTGGTGGTCAACGGCGGCATCGCGACCCTGGAGGCGGCGCACGACCAACTGGCGCATGTCGACGGGGTGATGCTGGGCCGCGCCGCGTACCACGACCCCTATCTGCTGCACCGGCTCGATGCCGCGTTGTGGGGGCGTAGCGAACGGCCGCGCGAGGCCCTGCTGCGGGCGTTGCGTCCCTGGATCGAGGCGCGGCTGGCCGAGGGTGTGGCCCTCAAGCACGTGGTGCGTCACGTGCTGGGGCTGTTCCACGGGCAGCCCGGCGGGCGGCGCTTCCGGCAGATCCTCAGCGAAGGCGCGCACCGGCCGGGCGCCGACTGGGCGCTGGTCGAAAAGGCGCTGGAGGCAACTGCGGTGCCGGCGTGACGACGCCGACCGGGGCAGCCAACGCCGTTGCATGGAGTGGCGAATCCGGACATGATCGGGACCCCCTTCGAAACTGAACGCAGACAGCCTTGTCAACGAAAAGTTAAGGACGGATTCACCGCCTTCGCCCGACCATGCCATGCATTCGTCAGCCGACCCACGCTCAAGGAGCGGCCGTGCCTGCCCTGTCGTCCAGCCCCACTTCCCTGATCCTGCTCGCCGTGGCGTTCTGCGCCTCGGGCGCGGCGGTGACGGTGCGGGCGCAAGAGGGCCCGCAGATGGGAGACGTCCGCAGCGGGCCCGATATGCGGGCCTCGTGGGGACGACAGAACGTGGGCCCGCGGGGCGCCCAGGATTCCATGTCCGATTCGGTCCGCCGGATCGAACGCACGACGCGGGGCCGGGTGCTCAGCGTGGAGCGGATGCATGCCGACGGCCGCGACGTCAATCGCGTCAAGGTGATGGACGATAGCGGCCGGGTCCGGGTGTACGTCGACGATCCGCAGCAGCGCGGACGGGCCGCCCGTGCACGCGGCGACGACGATTGATCCTGCATTCTCGCCCCCAATTCACGGCCGGTCCGGCCGTTCGACCGGAGTTGACCCCATGCGAATCCTGCTCGTCGAAGACGAAGCTCCCCTGCGTGAGACCCTTGCCGCCCGGCTGAAGCGCGAAGGCTTCGCCGTCGATGCCGCCCAGGATGGCGAAGAGGGCCTGTACATGGGCCGCGAAGTGCCGTTCGACGTGGGCATCATCGACCTGGGGCTGCCGAAGATGTCGGGCATGGAGCTGATCAAGGCGCTGCGCGAGGAGGGCAAGCAGTTTCCGGTGCTGATCCTCACTGCGCGCTCGAGCTGGCAGGACAAGGTCGATGGCCTCAAGCAGGGCGCCGACGACTACCTGGTCAAGCCGTTCCACGTCGAGGAACTGCTCGCCCGCATCAATGCGCTGGTCCGCCGCGCGGCGGGTTGGAGCAAGCCCACGCTTGAGTGCGGCACGGTGACGCTGGACCTGGCCGCGCAGACGGTCAGTGTGGACGGCAAGAACGTCGATCTGACCAGCTACGAGTACAAGGTGCTCGAGTATCTGATGATGCATGCCGGCGAACTGGTGTCGAAGGCCGATCTGACCGAGCACATCTACCAGCAGGATTTCGATCGCGATTCCAACGTGCTCGAGGTGTTCATCGGCCGTCTGCGCAAGAAGCTCGACCCCGACGGCGCGCTCAAGCCGATCGAGACCGTGCGCGGCCGTGGCTACCGGTTCGCGATCCCGCGCAACGGCGAGGGGTGAACCGCTCGGCCGGCGATCGCGCCCTCCGGCCCGTTGCCGCCACGCGTCCGGGCTGCCGTCCACGCCTGTGATCCGTCATGCCTGCTGAGTCCCGACGCCCCAAGAGCAAGGCGCGGCGCCCTTCGCGCTGGCGCCCGCGCTCGTTGCAGGCCCGCCAGCTGCTGGCGGCGAGTATTGGTCTGCTCGCGTTCCTGGCGCTGGCCGGGTATGCGCTCGACCGGGCGTTCATCGACGTCGCCAGCGAAGGCCAGCGCGAGCGCCTGCGCAACTACGTCTACGCCTACGCGGGCGACATCGAGTTCCTGCGCGGCGGCGAGATCTACCTGCCGTCCGAATCGCCGCCCGACGACCGCTTCCTGCGCCCGGGCAGTGGCCTGTACGCCGAGGTGGTGCTGCCCAGCGGCACCTGGGCCTCGCGTTCGGCATCGGGCCCGCAGTTGCCCGAGGCGACGATGCTCGGTGCACGCGAGGAGAAGTTCGAAGGCCCGCTGCCGATCGTGCGCAGTGACGGCTCCCCGGGCGAGGTCTACCGCTACGGCCTGGGCCTGCTGTGGTCACCGGAAGAGACGCGCACCGATGACGAGTTCGCCTACACCATCTATGTGATGGAGGATGCCGGCATCGTGCCGCGCCAGGTGCGGGTGTTCCGCGCCGCGCTGTGGGTCAACCTCGGCATCGCGGGCATGATCCTGCTGTTGCTGCAGGCGCTGATCGTGCGCTGGAGCCTGTGGCCGTTGCGGCGGGTCGAGCACGAACTGGTACGCGTGCAACGCGGCCAGGCCGACCGCATGGGCATGCAGCATCCACGCGAGCTGCTGCCGTTGACCGAGAGCATCAACGCGCTGATCGAAAGCGAGCGCGAGCACCTCGCGCGTCAGCGCAACACGATGTCCGACCTGGCGCACAGCCTCAAGACGCCGCTGGCAGTGCTGCGCTCGCGGCTCGACGCCGGGACCGGCGAGGCCGAGTTGCGCGAGGAGGTCGAGACCCAGCTGCAGCGCATGACCGACCTGGTGACCTACCAGCTCGCACGCGCGGCCTCCAGCGGCCACCAACTGTTCTCGGCCGCGATCGAAATCGAACCGCACGCCGAGCAGATCGTCCGCGGGCTGGAGAAGATCTACGCCGCCAAGGGCGCGGTCTGCGAGTTCGAGATCGATGCGGCGGCGCGCTTCCATGGCGAGCCGGGCGACCTGCAGGAGCTGCTCGGCAATCTGCTCGAAAACGCCTTCAAGTGGGCGCGCTCCCGGGTGCTGCTGACGGTGCGCTCGGGCGACACCGCGCCCAACCGTCGGCCGGGACTGGTGCTGGTGGTCGAGGACGACGGTCCCGGCATTCCGCCCGATCGCGTGGCGACGGTGCTCCAGCGCGGCGTGCGCGGCGACGAGCGCGTGCAGGGACACGGCATCGGTCTGTCGATCGTGCAGGACATCGTGCACAGCTACCGCGGCGAACTCCACGTCGGGCGCTCGGAAGAACTGGGCGGAGCCTGCTTCTCGGTGCGCCTGCCGCCGGGCTTCTGACCGGCATCGGCGGCCGCCTGTCGCGACGGCGCCGCGCTGGCCTACGCCAACGGCGACGGGCCGTAGAAGCGCGCGAGGTGCGCGGCAACCTCGGGCAGCGCGTCGCGCAGCAACGCCGGCGCGCTGAAGTGGTATTCGCTGCAGACCGCGAAGAATTCCTCGGGTGCTTCGGCCGCGTACGGGTCGAGCGCGGTGTCGTGCCCGGCGTCGACGCGCGCGACGAAGCCATCGAACGCGCGCTGGAAATCCTGCGCCCAGGCGCGCTGCCACGGACGCGGCAAGGGCGGAGTGCCGTCGAGCACGCCATCGAGCGCATCGAGCTTGTGCGCCATCTCGTGCACGGCCACGCAGAAGCCGCCATCGGGCTCGGCGATGTCGCTCTGGATGTCGGCCCACGACAGCACCAGCGGCCCGCTCTCCCAGGCTTCGCCGATCAATTCGTCGTCCCACTCGTGCATCACGCCGGCGGCGTCGACGTGGCTGCGGTTCACCCTGAATGCGTCCGGATACACGATCAACTGCGACCAACCATGCAGGCCCTCGTCACCGAACTCGAGCAGCGGCAGGCAGCACAGCGCCGCGAGCAGCAGCCGCTCGCGCGCGTCCAGCGCCAGGCCGGCGACCGGGGTGATGGTCTTGCGGTGCACAAAGCGCGCTGCGAGCGTGCGCAGCCGCGCCGCGCGCGCGTCGTCGAGTGCGTGGACCCAAGGCAATTGGCGGCGGATGGCCGCCCAGTCCGCATCGGGGACGGGGGGCGGGGCGCCATCGAACAGGCGCCGGATCAGCGAACGCACGACCGGGGCCGTCGCCTCAGCGGAACATGCCGGGCAGGAAGCTGTGCCAGCGCGGGCCGCGCAGCGGGCCGTCGCTCTCGATGCCGCCGGAGGTCGCCGGCCGGGCCTTCGAGGCGCTGGCCGGCGGGCGCCGGACGGCATCGCTGCCGGCCGTTTCGGGGGCCGACGCGGGCGCTGCCGCGGCGCAGGGCGGGGTGTCCGAGGGGCCGGGGACGCGCGCTTCGCGAGCCGCCGCCGGCAGGCAGGCAGCGAACAGCAGCGCGCAGAACATCGCTCGTATCGACATCGAAGACCCCGGGCAGTCAGGCGGACGCGGACATCCCGCGACTATAGCGCAGGTTGCGCGCCCGCGACGTTGCGTCGCAGCAGCGCACGACAGCGGCCACGCGCTCGCCGATAATCGCCCGCATGGCCGCCTCCGTCCCCCATCTCCCTGCGACCGCCGCATGCCCACGCTGAATGCCGAGCGGGCCTTGTTGGAACGGCTGATCGCCGGCCCCGTGTCGGGCGATGTGCTGGCGCGCGAGTCCGGGCAGACACGCGCGGCGGTCTGGAAGCGGATCGGCCTGCTGCGCGAGGCCGGTGTGCCGATCGAGGCCCGGCGCGGGCAGGGCTACGCGCTTGCCCAGCCGGTGTCGCTGCTCGACCGCGACGCGATCGTTGCGGCATTGCCGGCCGAGGCGCGCGCCGGTCTGGATCGGCTCGATGTGGCCTGGACCGTGGATTCGACCAACGCCGAACTGCTGCGCCGGCCCATGCCGGGCGCGGCCGCCGAGGCGCTGCTGGCCGAACGCCAGACCGCCGGGCGCGGACGCCGGGGCCGGACCTGGCGCTCGCCGCTGGCCGCGCACATCTACCTGTCGCTGCAGCGGGGCTTCGAGGGCGGGCTCGCGCGCTTGGGGGGACTGAGCCTGGTGGCCGGCATCGCCGCGGTGGAGGCCCTGCACGGGCTCGGCTTCGGCGACGTGCGGCTCAAGTGGCCCAATGATCTTGTGGTGTCTGACAGCGCCGGACTGCGCAAACTCGGCGGCGTGCTGGTCGAAGGCGGCGGCGAGCATGCCGGGCCGGTGCGCGCGGTGCTGGGCATCGGCATCAATGTGCGGATGCCTGCCGCCGACGCTGCTCGCATCGACCAGCCCTGGATCGACCTGGCGACACTGGCGCCCGCACTGCCGTCCCGCGATGCGGTGGCCGCCGCCGTGATCGGCGCCTGGATCCCGGCGCTGGCGCGCTTTGATCGCGACGGCCTGGCGGCGTTCCTGCCCGCATTCGCGGCGGTCGACGCGCTGGCCGGTCGCGCGGTGCGGGTGCAGACCGGGACCGGCGTGCTCGAGGGCGCGGCCGACGGCATCGCCGACGACGGCGCGCTGCGCGTCCGCTTCGACGACGGCGTCAGGACCTTCCACGCAGGCGAAGTCAGCGTGCGCAACGGGAGCGCGACATGACGGTCTGGCTGTTCGACCTGGGCAATACCCGACTCAAGTACGCCCCGCTCGACGGCGTGGGCATCGGGCCCGTGGCTGGGACGGCACATGCGGCCGGCGGGCTGGATCCGGCATGGATCGAGCGCCTGCCGCCGAGGATCGAGACCGCAGTGGTGGCCAGCGTCGCCTCGCCAGCCCTGCGGGCGGTGCTGCTCGACGCGCTGGCCGCACGCGGCGCCCAGGTCGAGCTGGCGCGCACGCTGCCGGCGCTCGATGGCGTCACGATCGCCTATGCCGACCCGACGCGGCTGGGTGTGGACCGCTTCCTCGCTCTGCTGGCGGCACGCGCGCAGGCGGCATCGCCCGTGGTGGTGGTCGGCGTGGGAACTGCGCTGACGATCGACCTGCTCGACGTCGACGGCCGGCATCTGGGGGGCCGCATCGCGCCATCGCCGACGCTGATGCGCGAAGCCCTGCAGCGTCGGGTCGCGCAAC
Organism: Luteimonas sp. TWI662; assembly: GCF_039673825.1. NCBI lineage: Bacteria > Pseudomonadati > Pseudomonadota > Gammaproteobacteria > Lysobacterales > Lysobacteraceae > Luteimonas > Luteimonas sp. TWI662. The sequence continues at coordinate 103,855 of NZ_JBDJMI010000004.1, forward strand.
TGCCGGCGACGGGCGGACGCTATCTCGAGTTCGCGAGCGATACCGATGATGCGCTGGCCTCGGGCTGCGAAGGCGCCGCCGTGGCGCTGGTCGAGCGCAGCCTCGTGCAGGCCGAGATGCGTATCGGCGTCACGCCTGACCTGCTGCTGCACGGCGGCGGCGCGGCGGACCTGCAGCCGCACCTGCCGCGGGCGCAGATGCGGCCCGATCTGGTCCTGGCCGGTCTGGCGCGCTGGTACCGCGCGCGGCCGAGCAGGACCGGTGCCTAGGAGACCCTCATGCTGCTGCGCGCGATCGTCCTGCTGCTGGTGATCCTCAATCTCGGTGTGGCCGCTTGGTGGGCATTGCGCGACACGCCGGCCGAGTCGGCGCCTCTCCCTACGGAGACCGCGCCCACCCTGACCCTGCTCGCGCCGCAGGCGGCGTCGCCAGGGCCGGTGCCGCTGGCTGAGGCATTCGAGGGTGAGGAGGCCGCGGCGCTCGACGGCGACAGCGATGGCGACGCGGCGGCAGCGCTGCGCTGCGTCGCACTTGGCCCGTTTGCCGACGCCGCCGCACGCGAGGCCGCGCGCCGACGTCTGGCCGGCGATGGCGTACGCGTCTTCGCGCGCGAGGTTGCCGTCGCGCCGCGCGGTTGGCGCGTCTGGCTGCCGCCGCAGCGTGATCGCGCCGCGGCCGACGCGGTCGCAGCACGGCTGCGCGCGGCTGGCATCGAGGATCAGTACGTGATCGCCGACGGCGACGACGCGCACGGTATCGCACTGGGGCGCTTCGACAGCGAAGCACCCGCGCGGGCACGCGTCGAGGCCCTGCGCGCCGCCGGTTTCGCCGCGCAGGCCGAGCCGATCGGCGGCCAGGTGCAGCCCTGGCTCGACGCGCTGGTCGATGCGGTGACGGCCGATGCCGCGCTGCGCACGCGCACCGGCGCGCCCCGGGCCGAACCCGGCCACTGCGCCATCACCCAGGATGCAGGTTAGAATCCCCGCGCGGCCTCGCCGCCCCATGCCGGCATAGCTCAGTTGGTAGAGCAACCGCCTTGTAAGCGGTAGGTCCCCAGTTCGAACCCGGGTGCCGGCACCATCTTCCGATTCCAGGTCATCCCAGGCGGCGGGGGAGCACGAACGCCCAGGCCTCGGCCTGGATAGAATCGGGCCGACTCCGTCCAGGGGATGACGATGAAGCAGGGAGGCATCGCGGCCGGCGTGGCCGCGGTTGTGATCGCGCTACTGGCGCCGGCGGTGTCGGCCTCCGGCGTCGATCAGCCGCCGCGCACCGTCGGCGAACTCGCGACCTGGTGCCGGGATGCCCTGCAGCCATGGATCCCTGGCGACGAGCCACCTGCCGCCGAGGCAGCGCGCGGCGCCTACTGCTTTGCCTACGTGCAGGCGGTGATCGACAACAAGTTCGTCGCGCCAGGCAACCCGTACTGCTTCCCGGTCGGTGCATCGCACCGCGAGGTGATCGAGGGCCTCGTTAAGTATGCAGCGCGCGCGCCGCGCGAGGTGCAGGAGGCAGAAGTCGGTACCGGTGTCGACGTGGCGCTTCAGGCTGCGTATCGCTGCCCCACGCGCTGATTGGGGAAAAGTCACACCGAACGCGCACAGTCAGTAAAGACCGAATGCGGAGGGAAGCGCAATGGCTAGACGCAAGAAAAGTATCGTCTCGTGGAACAAGGTCTTGGGTGTGACGAAGGCCAAGCGCGACTTCGCGCGAATGACTGGCATCCCCACCACCAGGTCCGGCCGGCAAGCGAAGCTCGGTCGTGCCATGGGCTGCAGCGTGGTTCTGGCAGCTGGCGCCGGCGTCGTATTGGTGCTGGTCGCAGGCGCTTGGGTGGCATTTCCGAGCGCTCTTGCGTAGCGCGTCCGCGTCAATCTGGCAGCTTTGCGATCGCCCAGCCTGCGGCCAACTCGAATGCGGCTTGCGGATCCGAGACGCGGGCGAACCCCTCGCCGCTGGTGACCTCGAACATGCCGTCCTCCAGCAGTCGCACGCTCGATAGCACGCGCGACGACTCCGGCCCGATCCTGTAGGCCTCCCACCGAGACCGATCGACGTGCTCGCCGCGCAGCGGATTCCGCCAGCCGCGGTCGTTGAGGAATGAATCGCCGAGCGATGGCATGTCGGCCAGACCGGCAGGTGGGATCACGTGCGGCTCGCGAGAGCGCAGGAGGGCGGCTTTGGCGGCTGATCTGTAAGGCATGCCGGGCATCATCCCGGCCGTGGTCGCATGGGCTGCGACCCGCGCGACGCTGGCGCGGTGCTCCCCGTCAGTTCTCAACTGCTCTTCGCGCACTCGGCGTTGCTGAAAAGCGCGCACAGCGTAGGTCGGTGGCGCGGCAGAACAGGGTGTGGACGGCCGTACTGGCTACTCGCAACCGATGCCGTCCCCGTCCCGGTCCAAGTGCGGGCCATAGCCTGGCTCTCCGCGCCTGACCGGTGCTGCGCTTGCTTGCCGGGCCTCGGTGCAATTGCGATACGACCATCCGGTGGCAGGCTCGACGGTTGACGGAGCGAGCCGCTGTGGTGCCGGTGCCGATGGCGACCTGTGGCAGTGATAGTCGCCGGTCTTCCGGTTGTTGTGGCAGCCCTCTGCGTTGAGGCCACCCGGATGCGCTTGTACCGTTGCCGCTGCGGCAAACAGGAGGGCCAGTCCCGCGCGTTTGTGCATGGTCTGTCCTTCTGATGGGGTGGGGCAGGTTCGGAGCATGGCAGGCCCGGCTGCTAGACTGCACGTGTTGCCGGTCGCGTGCCTGTGGAACGTTCGGGAACGCTTCCTGTTTTGCTCGAAGCTTTAAACCAGTTCAGTCGGTTGCCCGGGTTTCGGACCTGGCGACCGGCACCATCCAGACGCCGTTTCCGCGACCCGCGCCGCCCAGGCGCCTCCCCATGGCCGCACGGTGTCGATCCGTCGTCCGCGCGGCCTCGCCCGCCGCGCCTGCGTCCGTCAGTTGCCCAGGAGAAGCCATGCAGCACGCGTACCCGCCGGTCTCGATCTTCGGTGTGCCCACGGATGTGGGCGCAGGACGTCGCGGCGCCTCGATGGGGCCAGAAGGCCTGCGCGTGGCCGGTCTGGCCGAGGCCTTGCTCGCACGGGAGATCGATGTCGTCGACCTGGGCGACCTCAAGGGGCCCCGGAATCCGTGGCAGGGCCCGCAGGGCGGCTACCGGCATCTGGATGAGGTGGTCGCCTGGAACCGGGCGGTGCTTGAGGCCTCGTCGGCGGAACTCGCGCGCGGGCGCATGCCGATCATGCTCGGTGGCGACCACTGTCTGGCGATCGGTTCGATCGCGGCGGTCGCCCGCCACTGTCGCGCCGTCGGCAAAACGCTGCGCGTGCTGTGGCTCGACGCGCACACCGATTTCAACACCTCGCAGATTACCCCGTCGGGCAATGTGCACGGGATGCCGGTGGCCTGCCTGTGCGGCATTGGGCCCGATGTGCTGACCGGGCTGGGCGGCGACACCCCGGCCACACGCGTCGACCAGTTCCGCCAGATCGGCATCCGCTCGGTCGATCCGGATGAGAAGCGCCTGGTCAAGGCGCATGGCCTGGACATCTACGACATGCGCTACATCGACGAGGTCGGCATGCGGCGCGTGGTCGAGCAGGCGCTCGAGGGCGTCGACGCCGACACCCATCTGCATGTGAGCTTCGACGTCGACGTGCTCGACCCGACCATCGCGCCTGGCACCGGCACCCGGGTCCCGGGCGGCATCAACTATCGCGAGGCGCAGTTGGTGATGGAGATGATCGCCGATACCGGGCGGCTGGGGTCGCTGGACGTGGTGGAGGTCAACACCGCGCTCGATCATGGCAATGCGACCGCCGAACTGGCAGTGGACCTGGTCGAAAGCCTGTTCGGCAAGTCGACCCTGATGCGGGACTGAGGGCGCAGGTCCCCCCGACGCATCGAGACGATGAATGGGGAGATGCGGCTCGCGGCCAGGTGCACGCGGCATTCACACCGCGGGCTCCTATAGTCCGCCCAACGGTTGCGGCGTCACGCAATCGCCCGCCAAGAATCCCTGGAGAATCCCGATGAAGCGTTTGACTGCCCTTCTGCTGCTCGCTCTGTTCACCGCCGGCACGTTGAGTGCCTGCAACACTGTCCGCGGCGCCGGCCAGGATGTCCAGAAGGTGGGCGAGAAGATGGAAGACGGTGCGAACGACACGGGCGCCACCACGCGCCGTCCCTGATCGCGCTGCTTCGCGTTGACCCCGAAAAAGCCGGCGAAAGCCGGCTTTTTCTTGTGCGGCTGGGACCGTCGCGCGGTGGTGCCACGCCTGATCGTCAGTGCAGCCCGAGTGCGCAGCAGCGATGTGAAGGCCGGCATCATGGTCTCTTGACCGGCAGTTGATGCGCGCTACGAGAGGATCACGACAGCCCGCTGCGATGGCGCATCGCACCGCACCGGCGGCAGGCCTCCGATTCCCAGAAGGAAGAAAGACCATGAACAAAGACATCATTTCCGGCAAGTGGACGCAGCTCAAGGGCAAGGCCCAGGCCAAGTGGGGTGACCTGACCGACGACGTGTTCGACGTGGCGGCCGGAGACAGCAAGTACCTGGCCGGCAAGCTGCAGGAGAAGTACGGCTGGGAACGCGACCGCGCCGAAAAGGAAGTGCGCGAGTTCGAGAAGACCCTCGACTGACGCGCTTGGCCGGCATCCGATGCCGTACGAGGCGGGCCGGGCGACCGGCCCGTCTTCGTATGACCCTCGGAGCTCGATGACTGGTGCAGCCTCCGCAACCACGCTCGCCGCCCGGCGCACGCCGCGAGCGACCGTAGTCGAACAGGTAGACTGGGACTCCCTGGTCTGTCGCTGCTGTCATGTCACAACGTCCCCTGCGCATCCTCACTGGCATCAAGCCCTCTGGCACGCCGCATGTCGGCAACTACGTCGGCGCCGTGCGCCCCGCGGTCGCCGCCAGCAAGGCGCCGGGCACCGAGAGTTTCTATTTCCTCGCCGACCTCCACAGCCTGGTCAACACGCAGGACCCGGCCCGGGTACAGCGCTCGACGCTGGAAGTCTCGGCGACGTGGCTGGCCGCCGGTCTGGACCCGGCGAAGGTCTGGTTCTACCGCCAGAGCGACGTGCCCGAAACCACCGAACTGATGTGGTTGCTGACCTGCGTGGCAGGCAAGGGCTTGCTCAATCGGGCACATGCCTACAAGGCTGCCGTGGACCGGAATCGGGCCCAGGCGCTGGATGAGGACGCATCGGTGACCGCCGGGCTCTATCTTTATCCAGTGCTGATGGCCGCCGACATCCTAATCTTCAATGCCGACCGCGTGCCGGTGGGGCGCGACCAGATCCAGCACATCGAGATGGCGCGCGATTTCGCGCAGCGCTTCAACCATCTGTACGGGCGCGAGTGGTTCACGTTGCCCGAGGCGGTGATCGACGACGACGTCGCCACGCTGCCCGGCCTGGATGGCCGCAAGATGAGCAAAAGCTACGACAACACCATTCCGCTGTTCGCGCCGCCTGCGCAGCTCAAGAAGTTGGTGTTCTCGATTCTCACCGACTCCCGTGCGCCGGGCGAGCCGAAGGACACCGAAGGCTCGGCGCTGTTCCAGCTCTACCAGGCGTTCGCCACGCCCGAGCAGACGGCCGCCTTCGCACAGGCCTTCGCCGATGGCATCGGCTGGGGTGAGGCCAAGCAACAGGCGCTCGATGTGATGGAGCGCGAGATCGCGCCGACGCGGGAGCGCTACGAGGCGCTGATCGCGCGGCCGTCGGATATCGAGGACATCCTGCGCGATGGCGGGCGCCGGCTGCGCGAGCGCTATGCCACGCCGCTGCTGGCACAACTGCGCGATGCGGTCGGGCTGCGCGATCTGGGCCGCGTGGCGGTGCCGGCCACCGCCGGGGCCGCCGCGATCCGCAACGAGCCGCCACAGTTCAAGCAGTACCGTGAGGACGATGGCCGGTTCTATTTCAAGCTCGTGGACGGCGATCGGGTGCTGCTGCAGAGCCACGCCTTCGACGCGCCGCGCGAGGCGGGTCAGACCATCGCGCGCTTGCGTCGCGGTGAGTTGGCACCGGCGCAGGCGCCGGCCGCGCTTGGCGAGGGCGTTGCGCTGGCCGACGTGCAGGCTGCGCTGGATGCAATCGCTGCGGCGGAGGTGGAGAAGGCGGCATCATGAACCCGCTCGTCGAGTTCAACCTGACACTGCTGTTGTTCCTGCCGTGGTTCGCGATCCTCGGCGTGCTGTTCTGGGTCTACCCCCGGCGTCCGCGTGGCGTGCGGCGCGTGCTCTACGATCTGGCCAGCCTGGCGGTGTCGGTCGCCGCCTTCATGGTCTCGATCTACTGGGCGCAGACGAGCGCCGATCCGGTGCATGGCCACATGTGGCAGCAGATCCTGGCGACCGCGGTCGGCTACGGGGTGTTCCTGGCGGTGCTCGGCGCCGCGTTCGTGCTGCGCTTGGCGATCCTGCGGCCGCGCGACTGAGGCCAGACCCGGCCACGCCTACGACCAAAGGCCCATGCGCGTCTTCCAACGCACGGCCTAGACTGCCGGCAGCGACCTGGAGCGATGCGATGCGCGACGACAGCGGCGGAATCACGATCATCGACACCGGCTACGTGCGGCCGGCGTTATGCGCCGCCTATCTGGTGCGCAGCGAAGGGCGCGCCGCGCTGATCGACTGCGGGACCGCGACCTGCGCGCCGCGCGTGCTCGCCGCGATCGATGCGGCTGGGGTCGATCGCGCATCGATCGACTGGGTCATGGTCACGCACGTGCATCTCGACCACGCCGGCGGCGCCGGACCGTTGATGCGCGCGCTGCCCAGCGCGCGACTCGTCGTGCATCCGCGCGGCGCGCCGCACATGATCGATCCGACGCGGCTGATTGCCGGTGCGAAGGCGGTGTACGGCGAGGCGGACTTCGCGCGCGACCATGCCGGCATGCTGCCGGTGCCTGAGTCGCGCGTGGTGATCGCCGACGACGGCCATGTCGTCGATCTGGCGGGCAGGGCGCTGGTCTGCGTCGACACGCCCGGCCACGCGCGCCACCACTACAGCGTCTGGGACGCAGCCACCCGCAGTTGGTTCGCCGGCGACACCTTCGGCATTTCCTATCGCGAGCTCGACACCGAGCGCGGGGCGTTCGTTATCCCCACCAGTTCGCCGGTGCAGTTCGACCCGGGCGCGATGAAGGACTCGGTGTGCCGGATACTCGCCGAGGCGCCGGCGCGCGTCTACCTGACCCACTACGGCGAAGTGACAGACTGTCAGCAGCTTGGCAGCGACCTGATCGCACAGGTGGACGAAATGGCGGCCCTGGCACGCGCACTGGCACGCGACCCCGACCGCCATGGCCACCTGGTCGAGGCGCTGACGCGGTTGTACGTGAAGCGCGCGCAGCGGCACGGGGTGACGGATGCGGCTTCGCGGGTGCCGAGGCTACTGGCGATGGATATCGAGCTCAACGCCCAGGGACTGGGCGACTGGCTGCGCCGGGACGCGTGCTGAGACTGCACGCAGGCCACGTCGCACCGTCGGGACGCGCTCCGGACCCGGCAAGAATCGAGTGCGTCGCGATCGCGGCAGCGCGAAGGTAGTCGTTTTTCGCTGCTGGCCCGTCTACGGCAGGGATAGCCATCGCGAGGGAGGCGGCATTGGATCGACGGAGACTGCTGATCGTGGCGGATGTGGCGGCGGCCGGCTGCCTGAGACCAGCGAGCGCGTTGGCCGACCGGGGCGGGGTGGCGGGCATCGTCTTCGGGCCGTACCTGCGCGCACTAGGACGGTCGGCTTGCGAGGGCCCCAGCCGATTCGAGGCGGGCACCGGCAAGCTGCCGGGCGGCAATTCCGCACGGGTGAAGCACGAGGCCTGGGGTTGAAGCGGCGGCGCGAACGCAGCCGCGTCGCCGGACCATCCACGCAAGCGCAAGCGGACGCGATGCACACGGTCAAGGATCATCGTGAACAATGGTTCGACGACGTGGTCTCTACCGTCAACGGCGACCTGCTGCGCTTCCTGCGCTCGCGCACGGGTCAGCAGCATCTGGCCGAGGACTTGGCGCAGGAGGTCTACCTGCGCCTGCTGCGGATGGAAGATGTGCGCCTGATCCGCGACCCGCGCGCCTTCGTCATCCGTCTAGCCGCCCATGCCGTCCACGAGTGGAGGATGCTCGCACGCAACCGGATGCCGCATGCGCACGAGCCGCTGCAGGCGCTGGTGGATCCGGCCGACGATCCGGCCGAGCGGATCGAGCGCGACGACCGGCTGCGCGCGCTGTCGGGCGCGCTGGCTACGCTGAGCCCAAAGTGCCAGGCGGTGGTGTTGATGCACAGGCGCGACGGCATGACCTGCCAGGAGATCGCGGCGCGAATGGACCTGTCTGTCGGCATGGTCAAGAAGTACCTCGCGCGCGGGTTGGCTGCGTGCCGCACGCTTGCGGCCGGTGCGCAATGAACGGGATCGGCGGCATGGGCGGACAGCGCGACATCGCCGCGCAGGCGGCTGAGTGGGTGGTGTCTTTCGCCGAAGCCGGCTCCAGCGTCGATGAACGCCGGGCATTCGTGGCTTGGCTCAAGCGCTCGCCGGTGCACCTCGAGGAATACTTGCGCGCCGAAAGGGTCTGGGCGGAACTGGGACTGCTGGATCCGGAGCGGCGGATCGACGTCGACGCGCTGCTCGCGCGGACGGACACCAATGTGGTCGATCTGGGGAACTTTGGCGACGGCGAACACGTCGCGTCCAGAACGCCCTTTGCGATGTTGGCGGGCGTCACCGCCCTGGCGGTCGTGCTGCTGTCCTCGCTCGGGCTGGTCCTGATGCCGTCCGGTGCGGGCGGCGACTACACCACCGCGATCGGCGAGCAGCGCACGGTCCGCCTCGCCGACGGCTCGTCGGTGGAGCTCAACACCGATACGCGTCTGCAGGTGGCGTTCTCGGAGACGGCGCGCGAGGTGCGGCTGCTGGCGGGCGAGGCGCTGTTCTCAGTGGAAAAGGATGCCGTGCGTCCATTCCGGGTGGCGAGCGGCGGGGTGGTGGTTGAGGCAGTGGGCACCGCGTTCGTGGTCCGCAGGACCGCGGAGCAGACCATCGTCTCGGTCCTTCAGGGCGAGGTCGCCGTCGCACGCGCCCGTCCGGCTTCGGTGCGTGCCGCCGCGCCCGACGACGCGCTCCGGCTCCTGGCTGGGCAGCGCGCGGACATCGTGGCGCACACCATGCGGACGCGGGACATCGACAATCCCGAGGCGGCGACCGCATGGCGCGGCGCCCGACTGGTGTTCGACGGCGCCGCGCTGGCCGACGTCGTGGCCGAATTCAATCGCTACAACACGGTGAAACTGGTGCTCGACGATCCCGCGCTCTCCGCAGAACGCGTCAGCGGCGTGTTCGATTCGAACCGGCCAGAGGCGCTGGCACGGTTCCTAGAGCACGCTGGCATCGTTGAGCCTTCGCGCCGCGCAAGCGGCCGCATCGTCCTGGTGCCCGTCGACGCCCTCGGCCCGGGTCGCACCGAAGCTGCCAATGCCTGCGGCGAGGAGGATAGCGGAAACGGCTGCAGTTCCACGATCAGGCGATGAACTGACCAGTGGTAGGCGCCGGTCGTCTAGGTCGTAAAGCCGTGCCTCGTAGCGGTCGTAACAGGGCCGCTCTCGAGCGCGATGCCTCGTCCGGATGCCAGGCATGCAGAACTTCCGGTGTCCAGTGCGGTCGAGCCAAGCGCATCGCGCGCGCGGACGCTACTGGCAGGAACGTGCAGGTAGCCATTTCCGGTGCCTCGACCCGTCTGTTGGGCAAGGGAGCCGTCAGCGCAAAAGGGGAATCTTCGTGCGATCCAACATCTTGCAGTCCGTCGTACTGGCCACCGCGTTCTTGACCGCGCCGAGCGTCGCCGCGGCATCGGAACAGCCCTACACGATCGACCTGGGCGGCGGCTCGCTGCGGGACGCGCTCAGGCAATTTGCCGAACAGACAGGCCTGCAGGTCGCGTACTTCACCCATATTGCCGAGGGGCGTAGTGCATCCGCGGTTTCCGGGCGCCTGACAGCGGGGCAGGCGCTGGAGGCGCTGCTCGAGGGTAGCGGATTGGTGTCCGAACGCATCGACGAACACACCGTCGGCATCCGCGCCGCGACGCCGGACCCACCCGACCCTTCGCTTGGGCGGATGCGGCCCGACGTTCCGGAGACGGTGCAGTTCGGCGCAGTCTTGGTCACCGGCTCGCACCTGCGCGGAACAGCCAACGCCACCGCGCCGCTGACGACCTTCGACCGCGACTACATCGAACGGTCCGGCTACTCCAATATGATGCAGCTGATCGAGTCGCTGCCGATGCACTTCAAGGGCGGTGCTTCGGGCTCGAACGAGATGGCCGACTTCGGCCTCGCGACCCGGGCGGGGCAGAACCTCTCGCGCGGCACTGGCTTCAACCTGCGGGGGCTGGGTTCCCAGTCCACCCTAACCCTGATCAACGGACGCCGTGTCGCGCCCTCGGCCCAAGGCCAGTTCGTCGACGTCAGCACCATCCCTGTGACGGCGGTGGATAGGATCGAGATCCTGACCGACGGCGCATCGGCCATCTACGGCGCCGACGCCGTCGCCGGCGTGGTCAACATCATTCTGCGCGACGACTTCGACGGCACCGAGGTCTCGCTGCAGCACGGCTCCGCGAGCGACGGGTCTACGAGCGACGGCCGCAGGGCGATGGCGTGGGGCTCGGCCTGGCAGGGCGGCAACATGATGCTGATCGGCGAGCACTATCGCCGCTCGCCGCTGGACGTCCGCGACCGCGCCTACATCACCGCGCCTGGCTACGACGCCAATTGGCTGCTGCCGCGGCGGCAGGCCGCCAGTCTGCTGTTCTCGCTGCAGCAACAACTGCCGGATGGATTCGATGTCGCTGCCGACGTGTTGTACTCGTACGAAGAAGTGGATTCACTGTCCGCGGGCGGTACCGACCCCGTCGCCTCGACTAGTTCACCCACTACCAACCGCTGGAGCGCGGCCGTAAGTATCGGGTACGAGCCGGTCGCCGATTCCGACTGGCGGTTTTCGCTGGAAGGCAATGTCGGCAGCACGGTGACCAAGACGGATATGACTTACACCCATCTGGCGACGGGCAACCGCGTGCAGTGGATACGGGATTATCACGACCGTTTTGATACCTGGATGCTGGATCTCAAGACCGATGGCACCTTGTTCGAGCTTCCGGGCGGCGAGGTGAAGCTGGCTCTGGGTGTCGGCTATCGCGAAGAAACCGTGTTGTCGACGCGGATCAGCGAGATTCCCAGCACGGGCTTCTCAGTGCGCGCCGATGATGCTCGGAACGTCACTTATGCCTTTGCCGAAACCTACGTGCCGATCGTCGGACGCCGCCAGGGGCTGGCCTGGGTAGACCGGATCGGACTGTCGCTGGCGTTCCGCCATGACGATTACTCGGATTTTGGCAGATCATCCAATCCTAAGGTCGGTCTGGTCTGGTCTCCAACCGAGAACCTCGACCTGCGTGCCAGCTACAGCACTTCGTTCCGGGCGCCGACGGTGGCCGAAAAGGCCGTCGGGATGCGCGGCCAGCAGATCTCCACCGGAACGGTGTACGCCGGCGACGGCAGCGGCGCGCGGGTGCCAATGTTCTATCGCATGGGCAGCGCCCCCCTCGGGTCGGAGAAGTCGGAAAACATCGCGGTCGGCTTCACCTGGCGCCCGCCGGAGATCGGCGGCCTGGAACTTTCGATCAACGGATTCGACATCGACTACACCGACCGCATCACCAATCCGGCTTACGACGACGGTGCACTGATGCGCCGCAGCGATTTCGGCGATTTGATCACCGAACTCGCCGACGATGCCGCGGCCGAGGCCTACCTGGCGGAGCGCATCGCGGCGGGCGACCTGTGGATCGACTGGGAAGGATTCGGGGCGACCGGCGTCCGCTACGTGTTCGACCTGCGGCAGAAGAACGCGGCGCGGATGCGGGTCAGCGGCTACGACCTCTCAGCGCGCTATCACTTCATGAAGGATGCGGACGGTTTCGACGTCCAGTTCAGCGCAACCCACATGCGCAAGATGTTGACCTCGTTCGCCCCCGGTACCACGACGTTCGATCAGATCGATACCTACAACCAGCCACTTGACTGGCGCTTCCGCACTATGGGGACATGGACGCGCGGCGGATTCGGCATGACGCTCGCCATCAATTATGCCGACGGCTACGTCAACAACGTCAGGGCCGTGGACGAGCCCATCCGCGCCTGGACGACGGCCGATTTGAACCTTGCTTACGACCTGGGTATGCGACCGCGGACCGGATTTCTGCAGGGTGCGCGGCTCTCGTTCGGCATCAGTAACCTGTTCGACGAGGCGCCGCCGCGGGTGGACCTGTCCGGCGTCAGTCTCGGGTACACGCCCGTTGGGTTCGACGTCTTCAATGCAGATGCCATGGGCCGCTACATCACGATGCGCTTTAGCAAAGGCTGGTGATGCAATGACACTGCGCAAGAACAAACGGCGCGCGATCGCCGTGCTGGCGACGGCGATCGCCACGGCTGCGACGGCGCCTGTGGTCGCGGTAGCCGTCGTGGCCGACAGCGGTCCCTATCCCTCCACCTACACCCGTTCACCGCGCCGCCGACGCTCATACGCGGCGCGACGATCCTCACCGGCGACGGCCGACGCATCGACGATGGCGACCTGTTGATGGCCGACGGCCGGATCGTTGCGGTGGGGCGCAGCCTCGCCGCGCCGGCCGGCACGCGCGAAGTCGATGCCCGGGGGCGCTGGGTCACGCCGGGCCTGATCGATGTCCACTCGCATATGGGCGGGGCCCCGTCGGGCGGATCGACCTCCCAGGCCGAAACCAACGAGATGACCGGCCCACTCACGGGCCAGTTGTGGATCGAGCACAGCGTCTGGCCCCAAGATCCTTCGTTTCAGGCGGCGCTGGAGGGCGGCGTCACCACCGTGCAGATCCTGCCCGGATCGGCCAACCTGGTCGGCGGACGGGCGGTGGTGCTGCGCAACGTTCCTGGCATTTCGTATCGGGACATGAAGTTCCCCGGTGCGGTGGCCGGCGTGAAGATGGCTTGCGGCGAGAACCCGAAGCGGGTCTATGGCGGGCGCAATCAGTCGCCGGCGACACGGATGGGCAGCATCGCGGTGTTGCGCAGGGCATTCATGGACGCGCAGGAGTACAGCCTACAGGACGACCCCAAGCGCGATCCCCACATGGAAACCCTTGTCGCTATCCTCGACGGCCGGTTGCCGGTGCACATGCATTGTTATCGCGCCGACGACATGCTCGCCATGCTGGACGTCGCCGACGAGTTCGGCTTCCGCATCACCGCGTTCCACCACGCCGTCGAGGCCTACAAGATCGCCGGGGTTCTGGCCGGGAGAGGCGTCTGTGCAGCGATGTGGCACGACTGGTGGGGCTTCAAGATGGAAGCCTACGACGGCATCCAAGAGAACTTGGCGATGGTGGATTATCCATCCGGCGGCTGCTCCATCGTGCATTCCGACTCCCCCATGCTGGTGCAGCGCCTGAACCAGGAGGCTGCCAAGGGCATGGCGCGCGGCTGGTCGATGGGCATGGACATTCCACCGGAGCGCGCGATCGGATGGGTCACCTCGAACGCGGCTCGCGCCCTGGGCCTGAGGGAGCGCGTCGGCACGCTGGCACCGGGGTTCATAGCCGATGTCGTGATTTGGAACGGTAGTCCCTTCAGCGCCTATGCGCTGACCGAGCAGGTCTACATGGACGGCGTGCTGGTGTTCGATCGCCGCCGCCGGCCCGAGCGCCCGCGGTCGGACTTCATGCTGGGACAGTCGTTGCCGGAGGCTTCGCCATGAACATGCGAATCGTCATGGCAGGTGCGTTGACGCTCGGGGCCGCGATCACCGTAATTGTGCCGGCCCACGGGCAGGATGTGCTCATCCGCGGTGCGCAGGTCCACACGGCGGGCGACGCGGGAACGTTGGAGGACAGCGACGTGCGGGTACGTGGCGGCCGGATCGTCGCCGTCGGCAAGGGGTTGCCCGTCGAGGTGGGCGTCGAGGTAGTGGAAGCGGCCGGACGCCCGCTGACCCCCGGTCTGTTCGCCGGGATCTCCAACATCGGCCTGTCCGAAGTGATGGACGACGATATCCAGTTCAAGTTGAATCTGGCGGCGCCCGCCTACGACCAGCGCTGGCGGCCGGAGTTCGACGTCGGTCTGGCCTTCAACCCGCGGTCCGTCGTGGTGCCGGTGACGCGCACGGAGGGCATCACCTGGACGGTGCTCGCGCCGGTGGCCGAGGATTCCATCCTCGCCGGACAGGGCATGGCCGTCACCTTGGACGGCCGCTACGATGCGGAACTTCCTGGCAGCCGCTCGCTGTTCGTCGACTGGACTGGGCCGTCCGCGAAGAACGGCGGCACCCGAGCGGGGCTCTTCATGCTGTTCGAGCAGGCGCTGCGCGAGACCCGGCTGAGCGGGCCGATGGGGCACGGCATGCTGCTGCAGCCGGCCGGACGAGAGGCGCTGAAGTCGTATCTCGGCGACCGTCGCGTGGTGTTCGGGGTCGGGCGGGCAGTGGACATCGTGCGGTTGCTGGAACTCGCCCGCAGGCACGACATCAGGCCGATCATCGGTGGCGGCACCGAGGCATGGATGGTCGCTGATCAGCTGGCGCGCGCCGATGTGCCTGTGATCCTGCATCCGCACAGCAACCTGCCGTTCGGCTTCAGCCAGGGCACGCTGGACAACGCACGCATCCTGCACGAGGCCGGGGTACGCATCGTCTTCACGTCCGGCCACCTGCACAACGCCCGCACCATCCGCCAGGTGGCCGGCAACGCGGTCGCGCAGGGCGTGCCCTGGGAGGTGGCGCTGCAAGCCGTGACCTCGACCGCCGCCGACGTCTTCGGCCTGGGCGACACGCACGGACAGATCGCCGTAGGGCGGCAGGCCGACCTGGTGCTGTGGGATGGCGACCCGCTGGAACTGACCACGCAGGCCCAGCATGTGTGGATCGCAGGCCGCACGGTGGAGATGCGTTCGCGCCAAACTAAGTTGCGCGATCGCTATCTGCAACGTCTGCGCATGAACCGGCTCTTGACCGGAGTCGAGCCATGACGATGCATGCGTCGCCCTCCGAGGGGTGCGCCCTAGCGGCGCGGGCTTCGCGCTGATCGGAACGGGCGGGTGATGGAACGACCGCGACGACGGCCGCGCGGATCGCCGCCTGCACGCCACGCGTATTCGCCGCGATCGATGTGGCCGGTGTCGATCGCGCAGCGCTCGGCTGGGGCATGGTCACGCACGTGCCCCCCGACCACCTCGGTGGCGCCGGGCCGTTGATGCGCGCGTTGTCCAATGCGCGGCTCGTCGTGTATACGCGCGGTGCCGCACATGCTCGATCCGACGCGGCTGGTCGCCGGCGCGAAAGCGGTGTACGGCGAAGCGGATTTCGCGCGCGATCGCGAGCGGGCCGTGGCCCACGGCATCGCCGACGCACCGGCACGCGTGCGCGAGGTGCTCGGCGGCGACATCGCCCTCAACGCGCAGGGCTTGTGCGCCTGGCTCGATCGCATGGCGCGCTGACCGTACGCGCCGATATCGCCCCCACCGGCATCGACGATGTAGGCGGGGGCGACAGGTGGGTCAGCCCAGCGGCGGCTGGCCCAGATCGGCCAAAAGCTGGTTCTGCACCTTGAGGGCATTGGCGCGCGGCAGCTTGGCCATCACGCCCGGGTAGGACAGCGCGAGGTCGCCCTTGAGCAGCAGGCCGTCGACGTGCACGTAGCTGCGGGTGGTGTAACGGTTGCCGTCGCGCTCGACGTCCAGGCGCATCGGCGCGGTCAGGACGTTGCTGCCCTTCTGGTAGACGCGGCGGCGGCCGTCGTCGCTGCGCAGCTTGTAGCCGTTGGCCGCGGCCCAGGCGTCGACCCGGCCCAGCACGTCGCCTTCGGCCGTGAACTCGCGCACGTCCCATGGGTGGTTCGCGCTCTTGGCCTTGTGGGCCATGAAGTTGATCAGGCCGAAGCCCATCAGCCCGCCTGCGATCGTCGCGGTCAACATCGCCATCGTTGCGATTCCTGTTCATGATGAATGGGGAGCGCACTTTAGTGTGCGCCATGTGAAGGCGGTGCTGGGGGCGCCCCCAGATGACGCGCGCACGCCGCCGTGCCATGCCGTGGGCTGCCCAAGAGGCGGGCAGAGCGGTGGACCGTGGCCGTGATCCGGGCCCGTCGGGCGATCCGGCGCTGCCTCGAGCAGAGGTGCGCGGCCGCCGGTCCGGTTACATGGGCGCCTGCGGCCAGAGGTAGGCGCGGTCGTCGAAACTCACGCACCAGTGTGACCGGTAGACCACGATCAGGGCCATGACCGTTCCGGAGAAGAACGCCTCGGCAAACATCAGCAGCGGCGTCGCGGTCAGGTAGGCATCGACCGTGCGGCCGCCGAGCCAGGCCGTCAAGGCGGCCTTGGCAAGCATCGAGGCCGCCATCGCCAGAGCGGCGGCCGCAAAGGCGTTGAGCATCACGTAGACGACGATGTTGCGCGGCGCCCAGCGCCGTGCCGCGCGTGAGGCCAGGGCGGTGACGGCGACCGGCAGCGCGCCGGTGACCAGGAAGTCGGCCGCCCAGCCCTGCCACGCCGCGCCCAGCAGCACGCCGGTCAGGCTGACGGCGGCCATCGACCAACAGGCGACACCGGCGCCGAACAGCAAGGTTGCGATGGTTGCGCCCAGGAAGTGGAGCATCACGCCCTGCAGCGCGGCCGTGTTGAACCAGCGCATCGCCGCCAGCGCGAGGGTCGCGGCCAGCAGCACGCGCAGCGTGTCGGGCGTGGCCGCGCGGATGTGCGTGCGCAACGCGCCGACCTGGCGCAGCAGCACCGCGATCGAGGCGGTCCAGGCCAGGGCCTGGAGCCACAGCGGCAGCGCATTGCCGGAAAGGGCCATCGGACCTGCCGGCGCCTAGTCGGGCACCGCCGGCGTCGGCTGGCCAAGGTGAGTGCGGACCTCGAACAGCTCGGGGAAGAAGCTCAGCTCCAGCGCCTGGCGCAGGAAGCCCACGCCGCTCGAGCCCCCGGTGCCGCGCTTGAAGCCGATGATCCGCATCACCGTGCGCATGTGGCGGAAGCGCCACGACTGGAACTGGCTCTCCAGGTCGACCAGGTCCTCGCACAGCGAATACTCGCGCCACCAGCGATCGGTGTCCTCGTAGATCGTGCGCAGCACCGGCACCAGGTCTGCATCGAACACATGTGGCTGCGCCCAGTCGCGCGCGACGTGCGCCGCTGCGACCGGATGCCCCCAGCGTGCGAGATAGCGCAGGAACTCGTCGTACAGGCCTGGCTGCTCCAGCACCGCGCGCAAGCCGGCCTGCCCGTCGGGGTCGTGCGCGAACACCTCCAGCATCGCGGCGTTCTTGTTGCCGAGCAGGAACTCGACCGTGCGGTACTGCAGCGACTGGAATCCGGACGAGGGACCCAGCACATCGCGGAACTCCATGTACTCGGCCGGCGTCATCGTCTCGAGCACCGACCATTGTTCGGTCAGCTGCCGCAGCACCTGCTTGCAGCGCGCCAGCACCTTGCGGCAGCGCCAGACTTCGTCGCGGCGCAGGTGTGCGATGGCCGCCGACAGCTCGTGGATCATCAGTTTCAGCCACAGCTCCGAGACCTGGTGCTGCACGACAAACAGCATCTCGTCATGGTGTGGCGGATCGGACAGCGGCTGCTGGGCGGCGAGCAGCAGGTCCAGGCGCAGGTAGCCGCCATAGGTCAAGCGCCCGGACAGGTCGCGGTGGATGCTGTCCTCGAGCGGACGCTGGTTGCGGTCGATGGTCATCCGCACAGCGTAGCGCAGGACGTGGTGCTGCCTGCGCCCGGCGACCGGTGCCCGTGACCCGGGTCGTCGACAATTGCCGCACAGCGTCATGCAAACGACATCGGCCCCGTCCACACTCCGCCCAGGGGCGCCTTCGCCCGGGGATGCCAGGGGAACCGACGCATGAACGAGACCGTCCGCCGGCTGTTGCCGGCGCTGTTGCTGTCCTGCGCAGCCGCGGGCGCGCAGGCCCAGGTGGTGGTCAGCCAGATCTACGGTGGAGGCGGTAACGCTGGCGCCCCGTACCAGGCCGACTACGTCGAGCTGTTCAACGCCGGCGACCAGCCCGCTTCGCTCGCCGGCAAGTCGGTGCAGTACGCGAGTGCGACCGGCAACGGCCATTTCGGCGCCGGTGCCAACCAGATCGTGGTGCTGCCAAGCGTCGACATCCCCGCTGGCGGCTACTTCCTCGTCGCGCTGGCGGGCGGCGCGAACGGCGACCCACTGCCGGCGCCCGATGCGAGCGGCACAATCAATATGTCGGGCAGCGCGGGCAAGGTGGTGCTGGCCGACACCGCAGCCGGGCTGGGCTGCAACGGCGGCAGCACGCCCTGCACCCCGGCGCAGCAGGCGCTGATCCTCGACCTGGTCGGCTTCGGCGGCGCCAACTTCTTCGAGGGCACCGGGCCGGCCCCGGCGCTGGGCAATGCGCTGGCCGCCGTGCGTGCCGGCGGCGGTTGCACCGACAGCGACGACAACGCCGCCGACTTCTCGGCCGCCGCACCGGCGCCGCGCAACGCCGCCTCGGTGCCGAATGTCTGCGGCGGAGGCGGGGCGCTGTACCTGAGCATCGGCGATAGCCGCGGCGCCGAGGGCGACAGCGGCACGACGCCGTTCTTCTTCACCGTCAGCCTCAACCAGCCGGCGGGACCGGATGGGGTGCGCTTCGCGTATGCGACCACCGATGGCAGCGCGACCGTGGCCGACCAGGACTACATCGCCAAGTCCGGGACAGGCAGCTTCGCGCCCGGCCAACGCGAGCTGACGATCCACGTCGATGTGGTCGGCGACGAGCGCGTCGAGTCCGACGAGGATTTCCACGTGGACCTGGCCGATGTCGAGGGCGCGCTCGTCGCCAAGACGCGCGGGACTGCGCTGATCGTCAACGATGACGTGTTGACGCTGCCGATCCATCAGATCCAGGGACCGGGTGCCCGCTCGCCGGTCGAGAACCAGCCGGTCGCCACGACCGGTATCGTCACCGGCCGCAAGAACAACGGCTTCTTCATCCAGACGCCCGACGGCGAGGACGACGGCGACCCGATGACGTCGGAAGGCGTGTTCGTGTTCACTGGCAGCGTGCCGCCCGCCGATGCCGCGGTCGGCAACAAGGTGCTGGTGCAGGGCACGGTCATCGAGTACGTGCCGGCCGCCGACCCGCGCCAACTCCCGCTGACCGAGATCACCGATGCCTCGGTCGTGGCGCTGTCCAGCGGCCATGCGCTGCCGGCGCCGGTCGTGCTGACCGTCGAACTGCCGCATGCCGACGGCGGTCTCGACCAGCTCGAGCCGTTGGAGGGCATGCGCGTGACCGCGCCGAGCTTCACCGTCGTGGCGCCGACCGGCGGCAACATCGACGAGCGCGCGGCGAGTGCGACCGGCAACGGCCGCTTCGCGGTCGTGGTGACCGGGACCCCGCGCCCGTTCCGCGAGCCGGGCATCCAAGTGCCCGATCCCGACCCCTTGGGCAGTAGCGCGCCAGCGATCCCGCGCTGGGACTTCAATCCCGAGACGATCGTCGTCAACAGCGCCACGATCGGTGCGCCGTCGGCCGACCTTGCGGCCGGCTGCCGGATCGTCGGCGGCTCGCTGACCGGCCCGCTCGATTACACGTTCCGGCGCTACACGATCTATCCCGAGGGCGCGCTCGACACCGACTGCAGTGGGGCCGGCGAGGTGCGTCCGGCGGCGCTGCCGGGCCCCGACCATGTGAGTCTGGCAACCTACAACCTGCAGCGCTTCTTCGACACCACCAACGACGGCAACAGCGGCCCGACACTGACCGCCGCGGCGCTGGAACGGCGGCTGGCCAAGGTGTCGATCGGCATCCGCGCCTTCCTGCATGTGCCCGATGTCGTCGGCGTGACCGAGGTCGAGAACCTCGGCGTGCTGCAGAGGCTGGCCGCGCGCATCAATGCCGATGCCATGGCCGCGGGCCAGCCCGATCCGGGCTACGTCGCCTATCTGCAGGAGGGCTTCGATGTCGGTGGCATCGATGTTGGCTTCCTGGTGCGGACCGGAGCCGTGGCGCCGGGCATCGCGCGGATCGAGGTGCGCTCGGTCGTGCAGCAGGGCGCCGAGGCGGTGCTGGCGAACCCCAACGGCTCGACCAGCGTGCTCAACGATCGGCCGCCGCTGGTGCTCGATGCGGTGGCGCATTTCGCCGACGGTCGCCGGTTCCCGTTCACCGCGATCGTCGTCCATCAGCGCTCACTCAGCGGCATCGAGGCCGACGACGGCGGCAGCAATGGCTGGATCAGCGGTGGCGCGCGGGTGCGTGCCAAGCGTCAGCGCCAGGCCGAATTCCTGGCCACGCTGATCGACGACATGCAACGGGCCGATGCCGGTCGGCACATTGTCGTACTCGGTGACTTCAATGCCTTCGAGTTCAACGACGGCTACGTCGATGCGATGGGGACGACCACCGGTCTGCCTTCGCCGGATGCGCAGACCGCGGTCGACGGCGACGGCGCGGTGCTGGTGGCGCCGTCGCTGCTGAACATGACGCTGGAGGCGGCCGGTGAGGCGCGCTATTCGTTCGTCTTCGACTACCAGGCGCAGTCGCTCGACCATGTGCTGGTGAACCAGGCGGTCGTCGATTCGCCGCTGGTCGCCGGGCTCGCCATCAGCCATGCGCGCATCAACGCCGACTTCCCCGAGACCGCGCGCAACGATGCGACCACGCCGACCCGGCTGTCGGATCACGACCCCACGGTGCTGCTGTTGCGGTTGCAGCCGGCGGCGCTGGCCGACCTCGGCATCGAGGCCGAGGCGGCGAATGCCGAAATCTTCGAGGGCGCGCCGCTGGCGTTCTCGGCCGTGCTGCGCAACGCCGGCCCCGATGCCGCGCAGTTCCCCGGTTTCGGTGCGGTCATCGACACCGAGCTCGCGGACCTCGTGGTCACTGCACCGGCCGGCTGGAACTGCGAGGCGCCGGCCGTCGGTGGCGGCACGACGACACTGTCGTGCAATCACGATGCGCTCGCGGTTGCGGGCGAAGCGGCATTCGCGCTGTCTGCGACCGCGCCGGCCTCGGCCATCGGCCGGACGCTGGTGCTGACCGTCGCTGCGACCTCGCAGACCCACGATCCGGACGAGGGCGACAACAGTGCCGGCGCATCGGTCGCGGTACTCGCCGATCCGGCGCTGCCGTTGACCGATGGCGTGCCGGTCCAGGGTCTCTCGGGCGCGGTGGGCGCGTCGCGGTTGTTCCGCATCGATGTGCCCGAAGGCGCGCGTTCCCTGCGCGTGCTGACGTCGGGCGGTAGCGGCGATGTGTCGTTGTCCGCGTCGCATGCCGCAGTTCCGACGCCGGACGACTTCGACCTGCGCTCGCGCCGGCCGGGCAACAACGAACTGATCCAGGTGATGGCGCCGGCCGCGGGCCGTTGGTACCTGCGCGTGGCCGGCGAGCGCGCGTTCGAGCGGGTCAGCGTGCGCGCCAGCATCGTGCGCTGAGGGCGCCGCGTCATGCAGGCGTCCGGCCGGTGCGATGGCCGGGCGCCGGGAAACGGGCGCCGGTGGACGCAGGCGGCCCGACGCCGTGGGGCTGCGACGTGCTGCTAGGATGCGCGATCGCACGCTTTGCAGGGGATTCCATCGCATGAGCCAGCCTACGTCCGACACCGGTGCACCGCGCGGCACCGTCGCCCGTCTTCTCGACGCGATCGAACGCACCGGCAACCGGCTGCCGGATCCGGCCATGCTGTTTCTGCTGTTGATGCTCGCGGTGTGGGGGTTGTCGTGGGCGTTATCGGGCGTGGACTTCGCCGCGATCGATCCGCGCAGCGGCACGCCGATCCAGATCGTCAACCAGCTCTCGGGCGAGTCGCTGACCGCGTTCATGGCCAACATGGTGCGGGTGTTCCTGGGCTTCGCGCCATTGGGCGTGGTGCTGGTCGCGATGCTGGGGCTGGGCGTGGCCGAACACGCCGGCTTCATCAATGCGGCACTGCGCAGCGTGCTGTCGGTGACGCCGAAGATGCTGCTGACGCCGGCGCTGGTCGCGGTCGCGGTGCTGAGCCACGTCGCGGTCGATGCCGGCTACGTGCTGGTGATCCCGCTGGGCGGGGTGATCTTCTACGCGGCCGGGCGCCACCCGCTGGCGGGGATCGCCGCCGCATTCTGTGGTGTGTCGGGTGGATTCTCGGCGACGCTGCTGGTGCCCTCGTCGCTGGATCCGCTGCTGGCCGGTTTCACCCAGGAAGCGGGCCGCATCCTCGACCCGGCGTTGACGATCAACCCGCTCAACAACTGGATCTTCACCACTGCCTCGAGTCTGCTGATCATCGCGATCGGCTGGTTCGTCACCGACCGCATCGTCGAACCGCGACTGGCGCGCACGGTCGTGGACGGCGACCCGGCCAACCTGCCGAAGATGGACCCGCTGCGCGCGGCCGAGAAGCGTGGCCTGATCTGGGCCGTGGTCGCGATGCTCGCCGCGTGCCTGGTGTTCGCGCTGACGCTGATGCCCGAGGCCTCGCCGTGGCGCGCGCCGGCAGAGGCCGTGCCCGAGGGCAGCCATCCGCTGTTGGTCGCGGCCGCGCCGGTGATGCAGTCGATCGTCGCGTTGATCTTCGTGCTGTTCCTGCTGCCGGGCGTGGTCTACGGCGCCGTCGCCGGCACGGTCCGCTCGCACCGCGATGTCATCGCGGCGATGACCAAGTCGATGAGCGGCATGGGCTACTACATCGTCATCGCGTTCTTCATCGCGCAGTTCCTGGCCGCGTTCAATGGCTCGGGCCTGGGTACGTTGATGGCGGTGGAGGGCGCGGACTTTCTCAAGGCGCTCGGGTTGCCGATGTGGTTGACGATTCTGGGCCTGATCGTGATGACCGGTGTGGTCAACCTGTTCATCGGTTCGGCCTCGGCCAAATGGGCCTTGCTGGCGCCGATCATGGTGCCGCTGATGATGCAGCTTGGCGTGTCGCCGGACCTGACCCAGGCCGCGTACCGTGTCGGCGACTCGATGACGACGATCCTGACCCCGTTGATGCCGTACTTCCCGCTGATCGTGGTGTTCTGCCAGCGCTACGTGACCGCGGCCGGCATCGGCACGCTGGTGTCGATCATGATTCCGTATTCGATCGCCCTGTCGGTGCTGTGGACGTCGTTCCTGCTGGCGTTCTGGGCATTGGACATCCCGCTGGGGTTGGGCGCGAGCTACACCTATCCGGCTGGCTGAACAGGGGGCGGGTCGCGCAGAGTGGGTCGGTCGGCGTTGACGCCACGTTGACGCCCGGGCTCCGGGCTGGGATTCTCGCCGCTTCCCGGCGGTCGCGATCGTCCGGGTCGTCCCAGCTTCCCTTTATGCAAGGATCTCCATGAGCGCCGACGTCGTCGAGCCCAAAGTCGCGGCCGTACCGCCGCCGCCCGTCAATCCGCCCGAGTTCTCCCAGGTGCTTGGCCATCCACGCCCGCTGTGGATGCTCTTCATGTCGGAGTTCTGGGAACGCTTCGCGTTCTACGGCATCCGCTGGGCGATGGTGCTGTACATCGTCGCGCAGTTCCACGGCGGCGATGCGGCCGGCGAGCGGCCGGCGAGCGAGATGTACGGCGCGTACCTGGCGCTGGTCTATGCGGGCGCGATCTTCGGTGGCTATGTTGCCGACAAGCTGATCGGCTTCCAGCGCTCGATCCTGCTCGGCGCGATGTTCATGGCGCTGGGGCTGTTCATGCTGGCCTCGCCGAGCGAGCCGCTGTTCAAGCTGGGCTTGGCGACGATCATCGTCGGCAACGGCCTGTTCAAGCCGATCATCTCGACCATGGTCGGCAAGCTGTACATGCAGGGCGACGCGCGTCGCGATGCGGGCTTCACGATCTTCTACATGGGCATCAACATCGGCGCGATGATTGCGCCGGTGGTCACCGGCTGGCTGGCGCGCAAGGTGTTTGGCACCGACACCGACCCCCACTACCAGTGGGTGTTCATCGCCGCCGGCATCGGCATGGTGATCAGCCTGGTGTGGTTCTGGGCAGGCCGCAGTCAGCTTAAGGGCATCGGTCTTCCGGAACCGGGTCACGAAGGCCTCGGCCGTGTCGGCCTGGTCGCGCTGCTCGGCGCCGCCATCGGCGTCCCGCTGTTCTACTTCCTGCTCACCATCGATGCGAGCGCGCTGCAGGCGATCCTGATGGCCCTGTTCGTGGTGCCGGCGGTGATGCTGCTGGTCGAAGGTATCCGCGAGGGCAAGGTGGCGCGCGACAAGGTGATCGCGATGCTGATCATCTTCGTGTTCAACGTGTTGTTCTGGATGTTCTTCGAGCAGGCCGGCAGCTCGTTCACCTTCCTCGCCGATCGCATCGTCAATCGCGAATTCGGCAGCTGGACCTTCCCGCTGGAGTGGTTCCAGTCGGTGAACTCGATCGCCATCATCACCTTCGCGCCGATCATGGCCTGGATGTGGGTCAAGATGGGCCGCGCCAATCCGTCGATCCCGCGCAAGTTCGGTCTGGGCCTGATCTTCAACGGCCTGGCGTTCCTGCTGCTGATGATCGCGCTCAACAGCATGGTCGACGGCAACGGCAAGATCCCGTTCTGGACGCTGTTTGCGGTGTATGTGATCCAGTCGATCGGCGAGCTGTGCCTGTCGCCAATCGGGTTGTCGATGACGACCAAGCTGGCGCCCTCGCGCGTGGCTGGCATGGCGATGGGCTGCTGGTTCCTGTCGGTCGCGATCGGCAACAACCTGGCGGGCATCTTCGCCGGCCAGGTCAGCGGCGAAAGCGGCATGACCGCCGCCTCGGCGCAGGCCGGCTACACCGTCGGCTTTTGGGCGCTCGCCGGTGCCGGGGTGCTGCTGTTCGTGATCGCGCCGCTGGTCAACCGGCTGATGCACGGCGTGAAGTGATCGCTCGAACCGGATAGCGAACGGCGGCCTTCGGGCCGCCGTTTTCGTTTGCGCGCCGGCGATCAGCCGGCCAGCGCAGCCTCGAGTTTGTCCATCAGCCGCAGCAGCGTCGCGCGCTCGTCGGCATCGAGCGGGGCCATCACCCGCTGCTGGTACTCCAGCGCGAGCGGGGCCACGACGTCGTAGACCGCTTCGCCGGCGCGGCTGAGCGCGAGCACCGAGCGCCGGCGGTCGCTGTCGTGCATGCCGCGCAGCAGCAATTCGCGTTCGAGCAGCCGCGCGACCGCGCGGCTGACGGCGACCTTGTCCATCGCGGTGCGTTCGGCGACTTCGTTCGCTGACAGGCCGCGGTCGCGGCCAAGCACCGCGATCACCCGCCACTCGGTCACGCTGATGCCGAAACGCTCGGAATAGATGTCCGCCAGGCCGCGGCTGATGTGGTTGGTCAGCACGCTGAGCCGATAGGGCAGGAACGTCTCGAGGTCGAGGGTGGCGTGTTCATGGCTCTGGAGGGCCTGCCCGTCGCCAGCGACGGAGGTAACCGACTGCGTCATGGTGCGGTGCGCCTTGCAAGTGGTTGCAGTTGAAACTATAAACGGGCATCCAAGCCATCGTCACGCCACGGAGTATCCCATGAGCGCCCACGCACACACCGCCCCCAACCTGGGCATGGACGTCACCACGTTCGAGAATCCGATGGGCATCGACGGCTTCGAATTCGTCGAGTTCGCAGCCCCCGAAGGCCAGGCCGATGCCATGCACGCGTACTTCCGCAACATGGGCTTCACCGCGGTGCTCGAGCACACGTCGCGGCCGATCACCGTGTACCGCCAGGGCGGGGTGAACTTCCTGCTCAACGCCGACCCCGATTCGTTCGCCGCCGATTTCGCCAAGGCCCACGGCCCGTCGGCCTGCGGCTTCGCGATCCGTTTCAAGCGGCCGGCCGACGAGGTCTATGGACGTGTGCTCGAGAACGGCGGCGAGGCGGTGGGCGCGCGCGAATCCACCAAGGCGGTCGATGCGCCGGTCGTCAAGGGCATCGGCGACTGCATGCTCTATCTGGTCGATCGCTACGGCGCCGCCGGTTCGATCTACGGGGACGACTATGTGCCGGTCGAGGGCGCCGACCAGAATCCGACCGGGTTCGGGCTGACCTTCATCGACCATCTCACGCACAACCTCTACTTCGGCAACATGCAGAAGTGGTCGGATTACTACGAGAAGCTGTTCAACTTCCGCGAGATCCGTTACTTCGACATCAAGGGCAGCAAGACCGGCCTGGTGTCCAAGGCGATGACCGCGCCTGACGGCATCGTGCGCATCCCGCTCAACGAGTCGAGCGATCCGAAGTCGCAGATCAACGAGTACCTCGATGCGTACAAGGGCGAGGGCATCCAGCACATCGCCTGCTTCACCGACGACATCTACAGCTCGATCGAGAAGATGCGCGAGCACGGCATCACCTTCCTCGACACGCCCGACACCTATTTCGACGTGATCGACCAGCGCATTCCCGACCACGGTGAGGATGTGCCGCGGCTGCGCCGCAACAAGATCCTGATCGACGCCGATCCCGAGACCAAGCAGCGCAAGCTGCTGCAGATTTTCACCGAGAACGCGTTCGGTCCGATCTTCTTCGAGATCATCCAGCGCAAGGGCAACGAGGGCTTCGGCGAGGGCAATTTCCAGGCGCTGTTCGAGAGCATCGAGCGCGACCAGATGAAGCGCGGCGTGCTGTGACGCCGCGCGCTGGCGCACGGCGGGCGTCGGCGCACGGCATCGCATGACGGCCGAACGCCGGCGACGGGTGTGCGCGACTTGACGCCATGCCCGCGCTGCGCGGTGATGGCAACGATCCTCCAGGTGAAGCGATGAACGCAACGATCGACGACACGATCATCCCGATGCCGCAGGCAGCGGCGCAGCCGCGCCCTGCGTTCGACTACATGTCCGGATTCGGCAACGAGTTCGCGACCCAGGCCGAACCCGGCACGCTGCCGGTCGGCCAGAACTCGCCGCAGCGGGTCGCGCACGGGCTTTATGCCGAGCAGCTGTCGGGCACTGCGTTCACCGCGCCGCGCGGCGAGAACCGACGCAGTTGGCTGTACCGCATCCGCCCGGCAGTGCTGCACGGGCGCTTCGTGCCGTTCGCGCAGCCGCGCTTCCACGACGGTTTCGATCGCGGTCCGGTGACGCCGGAACAACTGCGTTGGAGCCCGATCCCATTGCCCGAGACGCCGGTCGATTTCGTCGATGGTCTGTTCTCGATGGGCGGCAGCGGCGGCGCCGGCGCCTACGACGGCGTGGGCATCCACGTCTACGCGGCCAACGCATCGATGACCGACCGCTTCTTCTACAGCGCCGACGGCGAGTTGTTGCTGGTACCGCAGTTGGGCCGGCTGGTGGTGGCGACCGAGCTCGGCACGCTCGAGGTCGAGCCGCAGGAGATCGCGGTGATCCCGCGCGGCATCCGCTTCCGCGTCGAACTGCCTGACGGGGCGAGTCGTGGTTACGTGTGCGAGAACCAGGGGCGTGCGCTGCGCCTGCCCGACCTCGGGCCGATCGGGGCCAATGGCCTGGCCAACCCGCGCGATTTTCTGACCCCGGTCGCGCGCTACGAGGAGCTTGAGGGCGACTTCTCGCTGATCGCCAAGTTCCAGGGCCATCTGTGGCAGGCGCCGATCGGGCACTCGCCGCTCGACGTCGTCGGCTGGCACGGCAACTACGCGCCGTACAAGTACGATCTGCGCCGGTTCAACACGATCGGCTCGATCAGTTTCGACCACCCGGACCCGAGCATCTTCACCGTGCTCACCTCGCCCAGCGACACCCCCGGCACGGCCAATCTCGATTTCGCGATCTTCCCGCCGCGCTGGCTGGTGGCCCAGCATACGTTCCGGCCGCCGTGGTTCCACCGCAACGTCGCCAGCGAATTCATGGGTCTGGTGCACGGGCAGTACGACGCCAAGGCCGACGGCTTCTCACCCGGTGCCTGTTCGCTGCACAACTGCATGAGCGGCCACGGGCCGGACGCGGCCACGTTCGACAAGGCCAGCGCTGCCGATCTCTCCAGGCCCGACGTGATCGCCGACACGATGGCCTTCATGTTCGAGACCCGTGGTGTGCTGCGGCCGACCATGCAGGCGCTCGAAGCCGCGCATCGGCAGGCGGACTACCAGACGGTCTGGGCGGGCCTGGAGCGTCGGTTCGTCCCACCGCGTTAGCGCAGGACATCACGCCCGCCACGGCGGTGGATGGGCGGGCAGCAAGCGGCGGCAACAATGGGGTCAAGCCGGTGCCCTTCGGCCGCGGCAGCCGCACAGTTCGCAGCCCATTCACGCGGGCTCGCGGACGCTGGCGCGGTCTTTTTCCGTGGAGTGACCCATGAAGCAGACCCTGCCTGCCGTCGCCTTGCTGGCACTCGCGCTGTCCGCCTGCGGCGACCGCTCGCCAACGCCAGCCTCGGGCCCCCAGGCCGATGCCCAGACGCCGCAGGCTGCCGATCCTGCGCCTGCAGGCTCGCCGCCGATGCCGTCCGCAGGCACCGACGCGCCGTCGGCCCCCACGCAGGCGACGGGCACCAACATCCCGCAGGTGGTCGATGGGGTGATCACGTTCGACGGCTTCGGACCGGCGGCGTTCGGCAGCACTGAAGAGGAGGTGCGCATGTCCTGGGGCAATGACCTCGGCGACGCGGCGCCTTCGGAGCCGGGCGGCTGCTACATCCTCAAGCCGCAGCCGATCGGCACGACCGATTACCGGCTCGGCTTCATGATGGAGGGCGATCGCTTCGTCCGGATCGATGTCCGCAACGCGGGCTACACCGCCCCGGGCGGCGGCAAGGTCGGCATGGATCGGGCCGAGATCGTGCGCCTGTACAACGGACGCGTCGAAGCCTCGCCGCACAAGTACGTGGAGGGCGCGCAGACATTGCGTGTCGCCGAAGGCGACAAGGCCCTGGTGTTCGAGACCGATGCAGCCGGCAAGGTCACCGAATGGCGCATTGGTGTGCCGCCGCAGATCGACTACCTCGAAGGCTGCGGCTGAAGCCGCGTCCCTCGCCCAAAGGCGCGGCTGACGGAGGCTCAGTCGCGCTCGGGCGGCGCTGGATCGTCGTCGTCGACCACGCGCTGGTTCGCATCCGGCGTGCGCTCGGGGTGCGGTGGCCGGTTGTCCATCAGCGACAGCGCGGCGCGCGACATCAAGTGCGCGCTGATCGGTGCGGTCAGGAACAGGAACACGGTGATCAGCAGTTCGCGCGGGTGGACGCCGCTCTCGTTGACCGAATGGTAGAGGATCGAGGCGAACAGGATGCAGCCCACGCCCAGCGTGCTGGCCTTGGCCGGCCCGTGGACGCGCTGAAAGAAGTCGCGCAGCTTGAGCAGTGCGATCGCACCGAGCAAGGTGAAGAAGCAACCCACCAGCAGCAACAGCGCGATGACGAGGTCGAGGACGATGTTCATTCCACGACGTCCCGGCGGATCACGTACTTGCTGAGCACCACGGTCCCGACGAAGCCAAGCATCGCGATGATCAGCGCCGCTTCGAAATAGATCTCGGTGTCCATCAGCATGCCGAACAGGATGAGCTGGGCAATTGAGCTGACGTAAAGCGTGTCGAGCGCGAGGATGCGATCGGGCGCGGTGGGCCCGCGCAGCAGACGCCAGGCCGACAGCAGCATCGCGATGCCGACCAGATGCATGCCGGCGATGATGGCCAGCTCGATCAGGGGATTGCCGTTCATGGGAAGATCTCCCGCAGCGGGGCCTCGTAGCGGTCCTTGATCTCGGCGACCAGCGCCTCGGGATCGTTGGTGCTCAGGCAGTGGATCAACAGAAACCGGCGGTCTTCCGACAGTTCCGCGGACACGGTTCCGGGCGTCAGCGTGATCAGGCTGGTGAGCGCGGAGATGCCGTGGATGTTGGTCAGGTCCAGCGGCAGCCAGACGAACTGGGAGTTGAGCTTGTCGCGAGGGCCGAGCACCTGCCGGGCCACAGTCATGTTGGCGACCACGATGTCCCACAACACGCGCGCGGCCAGCGCCCAGACGCCGCGCAATCTGCCGAGTTGGGCGAACTCGCGTTCCATCCGTGAGGCCAGCAGCGGCATCAGCCAGGCCAGCAGCAGCGCCATGACGATGTTGGCCGGGCTGAAGTCCTCAGCCATCAACAGCCAGAACAGAAAGACGGTCAGACTTTGCGGGATCGACGGCAGCAAACGGCGCTTCATCGCGAGGGCTCCCGGATCAACGGCGTGGTTCCGCCGACGCGTTCGATGGTCGCGCTGGTGTCGAGCAACTGGTCGGCGGTCGCCTCGGTATAGCGCAGCAATGGACCTGCGAAGACGGTCATCGCAACACCGTAGGCCAGCAGCAACGTGGTCGCGGCGATTTCGGTCCGGCGCAGGGGCATCGCAGCGGTCCCCTCGGGCGCCGGATCGACACGCCAGAACAACCGAGTGCCACTGCGCGACAGACCGATGATTGCCATCAGGCTGCTACCCAGGATCGCGGCCCATACCCAGCCGATGACCGATTCGGGGACCGAGTTGAGCAATTGCAGCTTGCCGATGAAGCCCGACAACGGCGGCAGGCCGGTGACCGAGATCGCCGCGACCAGGAACAGCAGCGCCGGCACGGTCTTGCCGGGCATCGAGGCGATCGGCATCAGATAGTCGCCGGTGCTGCCACGGTGGCGCTGGATGATGTCGGCCAGCAGGAACAGCGCCGCGGTCACGAACACGCTGTGCGGCAGGTAGTACAAACCGGCGGAGATGGCGCCACGGTTGGCGAGCGCGAATGCGACGAACAGCATGCCCGCCGACAACAGCACCAGATACGCCACGCCGATGCGCAGTCGCGGCGCGCCGACCACGCCGAGCGCGGCCAGGACCATCGTTGCCGCGCCGGCCGGCAACAGCCATGGCCAAGCGAGGTCGGCCAGCAGGCCGGCATCGGCGCCGAACACCAGCGTGAACACGCGCAGGATCGCGTACAGCCCCACCTTGGTCATGATGGTGAACAGCGCCGCCACCGCTGCCGGTGCCCGCGCGTAGGCCTCCGGCAACCACAGGTACAGCGGCAGCAGCGCGGCCTTGGCGCAGAACACCAGTAGCAGCAGGCCGGCGCCAGCGCGCACCAGTGGCGCGGTCTCAGGCGGCACCTGTGCCACGCGGACTGCCATCTCGGCCATGTTCAACGTCCCCAGCAGGCCGTAGAGCAGTCCGAGCGCGAGCAGAAACACGGTCGATGCCGCGATGTTGAACACCACGTAGTGCATGCCGGCCTTGATCCGCGCACCGCGCGCGCCGCTCAGCAGCAGGCCGTAGGAGGCGATCAGCATCACCTCGAAGAACACGAACAGGTTGAACAGGTCGCCGGTCAGGAACGAGCCGTTGAGGCCCGCGAGTTGGACCTGGAACAAGGCATGGAAGTGCAGCGCGCGCTTGTCCCACCCGGCGCAGGCGTAGAGCAGGCACGGGATGGCAAGCAACGTGGTGGTCATCACCATCATCGCCGAGAGGCGATCGACCATCAGCGCGATGCCCAGTCGCGCAGGCCAGTCGCCGAGCAGGTAGACCAGCATCTCTTCGCGCTGGACCTGCAGCAGCAGCGCGATGCTGACCGCCAGCAGCACTGCCATGCCCAGCCACGCCCACAGCCGCAGTGTCGAGGCGCGATGTCGGCGCTCGAGCAGCAACAGCAAGGCGCCGGTGATCAGCGGCACCAGGATCGGCGCGATCGCGATGTGGTTCATCGCCCACCTCCGCGCTGCTCGCTGTCGGGTTCTTCGCCGTCGACATGGTCGGTGCGCAGGTCCGAATGCTCGCGCATCGCGATGACCACGGTTACAGCGGTCATCGCGAACGCGATCACGATCGCGGTCAGCACCAGCGCCTGCGGCAGTGGATCGGTGTAGCTGGCCAGCGTTTCGGGAATACCGTCGCCGAGCACCGGCGGCTTGCCGACCACGATGCGGCCGGACGAGAAGATCAACAGGTTGGTGGCGTACGAGAGCAACGTTAGTCCGAGGATGACGTCGAACGTGCGTGCGCGCAGCAGCAGGTACACGCCCGAGGCGGCAAGCACGCCGATGGCGCTGGCGATCGCAAATTCCATCAGGGCGTCTCCTCGCCGGCCTGGCGTTGCTTGACCGTGCCCATCGTCGAGAGCATCAGCAGCGTGCCGGCGAACACCACGACGTAGACGCCGGTGTCGAACACCAGCGCGCTCGCCAGGGGCAGCATGCCCACGACCGGCAACGTCACATCGATATGGCCGCTGGTGAGGAACGGCAATCCGAACCACCATGAGCCCACGCCGCCGATCACCGCCAGCAGCAGGCCGATGCCGATGCCGCGCAGGTAGTCGAAGCCGAAGGTGGCCTCGACCGCACGCGCGCCCTGCAGGACGTACTTCACCAGCACCGGCACCGCGAACACCAGGCCGGCGATGAACCCGCCGCCTGGGGCGTTGTGCCCGCGCAGGAACAGATAGATCGAGACCGTGAGCGCCAGCGGGAACAGCAACTGGGTGAGGTCGGCCGCGATGGGCAGATGCACCGGCGGGCCGGGCATCACCTCGTCGGGCTGCAGCCGCGCCCAGCGCAGCAGGGCATGCACCACCAGTGCCGCGGTGCCGAATACGGTGATCTCGCCGAAGGTGTCGAAGCCGCGGAAGTCGACCAGGATCACGTTGACGACATTGCGTCCGTAGGCCTCGGGTAGCGAGCGCACCAGCAACTCGCCAGAGATCGTGTCCACCGGCGCCATCATCATCGCGTAGGCCAGCGTCGCCAGTCCGCCGCCGGCGACCAGCGAGATCGCGACGTCGCGTACCTTGCGCAGGGGCGTGCGCGCGACCTTCGACTGCTTGGGCAGGTAATTGAGCGCCATCATCATCAGCGCAATGGTGACCATCTCCACCAGCAACTGGGTCAGCGCCAGATCCGGCGCCGAGAGATAGACGAACATCAGGCTCACGGCCAGGCCCACCGCACCGATGACGATCAGCGCGGTCAGCCGCTTGCCATGCACCAGCACCGTGCCGATCGACGCGGCCACCAGCAGCGCCCACAGGATCCAGCCGATCGGAGGCATGGTCTGCGAGCCGGGCGCGGCGGACACGATCGCGCCGATTTCGCCGACGAGCGGCCAGCCGGCGAGCAGCAACGCGACCAGCAGCAGGCCCAGCAGGCTGCGCTGCAGCCGGCCATTGGCCACGCGGGCGGTGAACGCGCGCGCCAGCGAGAACAGCCGTTCGATGTTGACGTGGAACACGTGGCGGCCGATCGACCGGGTGACCACCGCATGGAAGTCGAGCAGCCGGCGCAGGCCGAAGTACAGCGCCACGCCCAGCACCAGGCTGGCCACGCTCATCAGCAGCGGCAGGTTCACCCCGTGCCAGACCGCAAGACTGAACGCAGGCGCGGCATCGCCGAGCGTGCCGGCGACCATCGTGCGCAGCAGCGGCTGCACCGTCAGTGCCGGCACGATGCCGACCACGACGCACAGCACGGCCAGCACGCCGACCGGGATGCGCATCCAGCGCGGCGGCTCGTGCGGCACCACGTCCAGCGCGCGCGGCCCGTTGCCGAAGAACGTGTCGTGGACGAAGCGCAGGCTGTAGGCGATGCCGAACACGCCGGCGAGCAGCGCCGCGACGCTGATGACCAACCGCATCGTGCCGTGGCCGCCGATCTCCAGTGCCTCGGCGAAGAACATCTCCTTGGACAGGAAGCCGTTGAGCAACGGAATGCCGGCCATCGCCAATGACGCGACGATCGCCAGCGCGCTGGTCATCGGCATCAAGCGCCGCAGGTTGCCGAGCCGGCGCATGTCGCGGGTCCCGGCCTCGTGGTCGATGATGCCCGCCGCCATGAACAGCGAGGCCTTGAACATGGCGTGGTTGAGGATGTGGAACAGCCCGGCGACCACGGCCATGTCGGTCGACAGGCCGAACAGCAATGTGATCAGGCCCAGGTGCGAGATCGTCGAGTAGGCCAGCAGCCCCTTGAGGTCGTGCTGGAAGATCGCGAACCAGGCGCCGACCAGCAGCGTCGTCGCGCCGACGCCAGTGACGACGTAAAAGAACAGGTCGGTGCCCGCCAGCGCGGGGTGCAGCCGCGCGAGCAGGAACACACCCGCTTTGACCATCGTCGCCGAGTGCAGATAGGCCGACACCGGCGTGGGCGCAGCCATCGCCTGCGGCAGCCAAAAATGGAACGGGAACTGCGCGCTCTTGGTGAACACGCCCAGCAGCACCAGGGCCAGCGCCGCCGGGTAGAGGTGGCTGGCACGGATCGTGTCGCCGGCGGCGAGCACCGCATCGAGGTCGTAGCTGCCGACGATGCGCCCGATCAGCAGCACGCCGCCCAGCAGCGCCAGACCGCCCAGGCCGGTGATCGTCAGCGCCATGCGCGCGCCCTGGCGGGCGTCCTGGCGATGCGACCAGAACCCGATGAGCAGGAACGAGCTGATCGAGGTCAGTTCCCAGAACACCGCCAGCAGCAGCAGGTTGCCGGCCAGGACCATGCCCAGCATCGCGCCCATGAACAGCAGCAGGTAGGTGAAGAAGCGTCGCGGGCTGTCCTTGAGCGACAGATAGTAGGCGCCGTAGAGCACCACCAGACCGCCGATGCCCAGCACCATCAGCGCAAACGTCCAGGCCAGCCCGTCCATGCGCAGGCTGAAGTCGAGCCCGGCCTCGGGGATCCATGCGTATCCGGTGCGCAGGATCGTGCCGTCGAACACGTCGCCGGCCGCTGCCGCCAATATCGCCAGTCCCAGCAACGGCACAGAGCCGGCGAGCCAGGCGGTGGTGCGACGCGACGCGTGCGCCGAGAGGGCGACGACGAGCGCCAGCACGAAGGGCAGGGCCAACAACAGTTCGAGCATCGGACTCCTTGTGGAGGCGGTCGGCCAGAAAGCCGGCGGAGCGCGCAAGGGCCGAGCAGTCTAACCGATACGCGCGAACAGTTCGTGGATTTTGCCGGCTATGCTGTGAGGATGTCAGCATGGTCCGTGCCGTTCGCGTCCTCCCGGCGCCGATCGCCTCTTCAGGGCGGGCGGACATGAACAGGCGTGCGCTGGTGTTCGGCGGCAGTGGCGCGATCGGGCGCGCGCTGGTGGTGCGACTCATTGCCACTGGCTGGTCGGTCGACGCGGTCTCCCGCGAGGCCCGTCCACCACAACCGGACCTGCGCTGGCACTTGGGCGGCTTTCAGGCGATGCCGGCGTTGACCGGACGCTTCGATGCCATCTTCAGCTGCGGACCGCTGGACCACTTCTCGGCCTGGTACGCGGCTGTCGCACCCGACTGCCCGCGCGTGGTGGCGTTCGGATCGACCAGCGATGCGACCAAGCAGGCCGCGGCCGACCCCGACGAGCGCGCGCTGGCCGCACGCCTGCGCGAAGCCGGCGCGCGATTGTTCGCCGCTGCCGGAGATCGGGGGGCGGCCGCGACGCTGTTGCGCCCAACCTTGATCTATGGGCCTGGCAGCGCGCACAACCTGGGGCGGGTGGTCGCGCTCGCGCGCCGTCGCGGCCTCTTCGTGCTGCCGTCCGATGCGCATGGCCTGCGCCAGCCCGTGCATGCCGACGATTTGGCGGCCGCGGCGCTGGCTGCGGTCGATGCGTCGTCCGCCGCCGGCCAGGCCTACGCCTTGCCCGGCGGCGAGACGTTGCGCTACCGCGACATGGTCGCGCGCACGTTGGCCGTCCTCGTACCACGGCCGCGGTTGTTGTTACTGCCCGCGCCGTTGTTCGGGGTGGCGCTGCGGCTGGCGCATCGTGCCGGCCAGTTGCAGGGGTTGCCGGCAGGTGCGGTGGCGCGGATGCGCGAGGATCTGGTGTTCGATCCCGGCCCGGCGCAGGCCGCGTTCGGCTACGCGCCGCGGCCGTTCCTGCCCGACGCGTCGATGTTCCCGGACTGAGCGGCCGCTCTCAGTACCGCCAGCCGAGCCGCCGATACAGCTTGGCCAGCACCCACGCCGGCCCGATCAGCAGATAGCGCAGGTCGGTCAGGAAGCTCGGTTTGCGGGCCTCGAACCACCGGCTGTGGCCGATGAACTGGGCGATCCATGCCACGACGAACACCGCTGCGCCCAGCGCCA
This sequence comes from Luteimonas sp. TWI662, assembly GCF_039673825.1. Taxonomy (NCBI): domain Bacteria; kingdom Pseudomonadati; phylum Pseudomonadota; class Gammaproteobacteria; order Lysobacterales; family Lysobacteraceae; genus Luteimonas; species Luteimonas sp. TWI662. Next base: position 139,877 of record NZ_JBDJMI010000004.1, read on the forward strand.
GCAGTCTCTGCGTGCCGAGTGTGCGATGCAGCCAGGCGGTGCCCGCGGCCATCGCCACGAAGAGTGCGAGCATGCCCAGACCCAGCGGGCGCGACACGCGTTGGTAGAACAGCCAGGCACCGAACATCGCCAGGGCGGCCCAGGCGCCGTGGCGGAAGAACGGGCCTGGCGGCAGACACCACAGCAGGGCCACCACGCTCCACAGAATCGCCGGTACAGCGACGACATGGATCCGCTGGTTGGCGGCGTTGCGGTGATCGGCCGAGTAATGCGCGAACCAGTGCTCGATCGGGCGCAGGCCCTCGTCACCGTGTGTCGTGTCCATCGTGGCTCCCGAATGCCGTGGTGCGGGATCATCTTCGCAGAATGCGGTGCGCCGATGCCGTCCTCCAGTGCGATGTACGGTTGTCCGCCTGGCACCTGCAGTCGCATTCTCCCGATCGGGCACTGCGCGCCGGAAATCGAAAACATTTTCCGATCAGGCTTGACTTGGCCGGTTCAGGGCGAGAGAGTCGGTGGGCTGTCTCGCGTCCGTCCCGTCGAGGTGCCTCCGATGCCCGGTTCGTTGCGTGTGCGATCGTTGCTGGCCTGCGTGCTGCTGTGCACCTCCGCGTTCGCCCAGACGGGGCCTGCGCCAGTCCCCCCGGCGGCGGTCCCCGAGTCGAGGGCGGCTGTCGACACGCCCCCAGCCGCCGACGGGGCCCAGGCCCTGACCGGGACCGACGTGACGGCCTGGCTCGACGGGTTCATGCCCTACGCGCTGGCGCGCGGGAACATCGCCGGCGGTGTGGTCACTGTGGTCAAGGATGGCGAGATCATCGCCAAGCGCGGTTACGGCTACGCCGATGTCGCCAAGCGCCAGCCCGTGGATCCGGATGCCACGCTGTTCCGACCCGGCTCGGTCTCCAAGCTGCTGACCTGGACGGCGGTGATGCAGCAGGTCGAGGCCGGGCGCCTGGATCTGGATGCCGACATCAACGATTACCTCGACTTCCGGGTGCCGACGCGCGGAACGCCGATCACGCTGCGCCACCTGATGACCCACACTTCCGGGCTGGAGGAGCGGGTCAAGAACCTGATGACCACCGAGGCGCAGGCGCGCGCGGGCAAGACCGAGCTCGGTGCCTACCTCAAGGCCTGGGTGCCCGGCCAGGTCTTCGAGCCTGGCTCGGTGCCGGCGTACTCCAATTACGCGACCAGCCTGGCGGGCTACATCGTCGCGCGGGTCAGTGGCGAGTCGTTCGACGACTACATCGAGCGGCATGTCCTGCAGCCGTTGCGGATGACCCGGTCGAGCTTCCGCCAGCCGCTGCCGGACGAACTGGCGGGGCTGATGTCGCGCGGCTACAAACTGGCTTCGGACGAACCCGGCGGTTACGAAGTCGTGCCGTCGGCGCCGGCTGGCGCCCTGGCGGCCACCGGCAGCGACATGGCGCGCTTCATGATCGCGCACCTGGAGACCGCGGCCGGCCGCGATTCTCCGTTGCTCAAGGCCGCGACCGCGGCGCAGATGTACACGCCGCAGACCCGCTTCGTGCCGCCGCTGCGGACCATGGCGCTGGGCTTCTACGAGATCGACCTCAACGGGCAGCGGGTGCTCGGACACGGCGGCGACACGATCTTCTTCCACTCGTATCTGTATCTGTTCCGCGACCAGGGCGTCGGTGTCTTCGTGTCGGTCAACAGCACCGGCGCCGATGGCGCGACCGGCGTGATCCGCAGCGAACTGCTCGAAGGCTTCGCCGACCGTTACTTCCCCGCACAGCCGCCGCAGCCAGTCCAGGTCGATCTCGAGACTGCGAGGGCGCAGGCACGGCTGCTCGCCGCGGGCCATTACTTGAATTCGCGCCGCAGCGAGTCGGGCTTCATGCGTCTGATGCAGCTCCAGCAGGTGCAGCTCGTGGACCACGGCGACGGTTCGGTCGGATTCCCGATGTTCTCCGGCACCGATGGCCAGCCGAGCCGCTTCTATCCGGTGGCGCCATTCGTCTGGCGCACGCTGGATGGCAAGCAGCGCTTGGCCGCCGTGGTCGAGGCGGGCGAGGTCACCGCGTTCTCGGTCGATGCGATCTCGCCGTTCATGCTGTTCCAGCGCGTCGAGGGCTATCGCTCGGGCGCGTGGCTGGTGCCGTTGCTGGGCGTGTCGTTCGCGGTGCTGGTGCTCAGTGCATTGGCCTGGCCGCTGAGCGCCTTGGTGCGGCGCCGCTATCGCCTAGCGCTGCCGTGGCCGCCGCGCACCGTGCGCGCGTACCGGGCCAGCCGCGCCGCGAGCTGGCTGGTGCTGGTGAGCTGGGTCGGCTGGATCGGCTTGATCGCCTGGTTCATGGCCGACTACTTCCGGATCAACGACGGCCTCAATGGTGGGGTCCTGGCGCTGAGCGCGCTGTCGGTCGTGGCGATCGCCGCCGGGGTCGCAACGTCGGTGTGGAACCTGCGCGAGACCTGGCGCGGCGGACGCGGCTGGCCGGCACGGCTGTGGGCGGGCTTGCTGCTGATCGCGATGCTCGCGACCAGCTATGCCGCCGTGATCAGCGGCCTGGTGGCCTTCGTCACCGACTTCTGACCTCAGGATGGGGGCGGCCTGCGCGTCGGTTCCCTAGATCGGTCGAGTCGTGCCGCCCCGATGGCATGGGCATGCGCGCTTCTGAAGGCCGCGTACGGCCCCGGACCACTTTCCTCATCGGGGCGCAGCGCCCGGCGCGCTGCGCGCGCCGGTCCGCCTTTAGTCGACGACGATACCCGCCAACCGCTGCAGGGCCTGGGCGTCGCAAAACACAGTAGATCTCGCATTCACGGCTTAACGTAAGTTCGAGCGCGTGGGGCCAGCGCGTTGACCGCGACCAAGAGCGTTGCGTTGATTATTGTGCGGCGCGTCATAATTCGCCAGATTGCGCAAAGGCACTGTCTTGCCAGGGCAATATTGATGGTAGTTTCGGCAATGGCGGCATTGGGCCGCCAATCGCGAGGGGCCTGTCAAGGACGCACCGGGGGGGGGGCTCCATCGTCCGACCACGTATCACTCGAATGGGGATAAACGAGATGTCGAATCGCGCCGTTTCCGCGCGTCGCCACCGTCTTTCGGTGGCGCTCGCAAGTGCAGTGTGCTGTGCAACCAGCATGTCAGCGACCGCTCAAGACACCACATCCGCTCCAGCCACCTCCCCCGCCACGCTGGACGCGGTGATCGTGACTGGTACGCGCATCCGTAGCCAGACGATGACCGCCGCCAGCCCGGTCGCCGAGATCCAAGCCGAGGAGTTCCGCTACACCGGCGCGACGAAAGTCGAGGACCTCGTCAATCAGTATCCGCAACTGGGGTTCACGAGCGGCTTCGACAACTTCCAGAACAACCCGTCTCAGGGCTACGCGACCGCGTCACTGCGTGATCTTGGCGCGCAGCGCACCTTGTCGCTGGTGAACGGTCGCCGCATTCCAAAGGGGCTGGGAGAGACGCCGGATCTGAGCATCATTCCCTCGGCCCTTGTGCGTCGCGTCGATGTCCTTTCGGGAGGCGCATCCGCCGTTTACGGCTCCGACGCGGTCGCAGGCGTGGTCAATTTCGTGCTCGACGACGATTTCGAGGGCGTCAACGTCAACGTGGGGTATTCGGCGTTCCAGCACAAGAACGAGAACCACTACATGCGTGGCCTCATGGACAAGGTGGGATACGACTATCCGACCGGGGGCTCTGGGTTCGACGGTATCTCGCAGAACATCGACCTGTCGATTGGTGGGCGCTTCGGCGAAGGCGGTCATGCGATCGCCTGGGCGACCTGGCGGGAGAACAAGGCGCTGCTCCAGGGCGACCGGGATTACTCGTCCTGCGCTTTGAACGATGCGGGCACGGCCTGCGGTGGTTCGAGCGGTGCCGATCCAGCGAACTTTACCGTGCTCGCGCCATCGCTTCCTGGAGGCAATACCCAGGCCCACCTCGGGCCGGACAGTGTCTGGACACCCGGATTCGGGGCGCTCTACAACTACGCGCCGGTGAATTACTACCAGCGCCCGGATACACGGTATACGGCCGGTACACGCATCAAGTACCAGATCAACGAGCACGTGCAGCCATACTTGGAAGCGATGTTCGTCAACCGTCGAAGCGCCACTCAGATAGCGCCGAGCGGCACATTCAACACGGACGTCGACGTTGCTTGCGATAACGGAATCATCGGCACGTTGTGCAGTGATCTGGGCATCACCGATGATGCGATCACCGTGCTGGTCAACAAGCGCAACGTGGAGGGTGGTCCACGAGCGACCAACCAGGAAACGACGAGCTATCGCATCACCGCGGGCCTGGGTGGCGCGATCAACGAAGACTGGACCTACGATGCATCGTTTACCTACAACCGAAGCTCGGTGAAGGACGAAAGCATCAACGACTTTGTCACCGACCGCGTACGGTCCGCTTTACTCGGCTGTCCGCCTGGCTCATTCAGCGGCTGCACGTTCTACAACGTGTGGCAGGACGCGGTTACCAAGGAGGCGGCGGAAGCGCTTCAGGGCGTCGGCCTCGTCAACTACGTGACCTCAATGAAGGTCTTCAACGCCTACGCGTCCGGAAGCCTTGGGGTCGGCCTACCGTGGGCGAATCAGCCGATCAGCTTGGTGCTGGGCTACGAGCGCCGGCAGGAAACGTACGAACGCACGCCCGATTCCAATATGGCCACCAACAACTTCACCGGCCTCGGAGGGCCTACCACAGCGGTGGCCGGCGACCTGACTGTCGACGAATTCTTTCTGGAAAGCGCGTTGCCTTTGCTCTCGGACGCAGGTTCGCTCGACGGCCTCGATCTGGAGTTGGGCTATCGCTACTCCGACTACAGCACGTCCGGTGGCGTGAACACCTGGAAGGCCGGCCTGGGCGCAAAGTTCGCCGATGGTCGCTTCCTGTTGCGCACGGGCTGGAATCGGGCGATCCGGGCTGCCGGCATCACCGAGCTCTACGAAAACCAGAGTATCGGTCTTTGGGGTGGATCGGACCCCTGCGCAGGATCGGCGCCCACCTGGACCGCCGAACAATGCGCGCTGACCGGGGTGGCGCCGAGTCAGTACGGTTTCGTGCCGGACAATCCCGCAGGCCAGTACAACCTCCTTGGAGGCGGCAGTCTCAATCTTGATCCTGAGACCGCGGATACATGGACAATCGGGTTTGCTGCAGCGCCTATCGAGGGTCTGAACTTGAGCCTCGATTACTATCGGATCGAGCTCAAGGACGCAATCACGAGCATCGGACCTTCGGTCATTCTGGACCTGTGCGCGCGTGGGCAGTCCGAGATGTGCGGGCTCGTTCGTCGCAATCCGAGGACCGGTGATCTGTGGTTGGGCAGCGATCCCGAAAGCTCGGGACTGGTCGTCGATACCCTGGGCAATTTCGGCAGTTTTGACTTCAGCGGTATCGATCTCACGGCGTCCTACGCTTGGCCGGTCGGCCCGGGGCGGCTGACCACCTCGCTGGTCGGTACCTACCTGCTGGAGCAGACCAAGCAGCCGGTCGCCGAGGACGCGTCCACTGCCTACGACTGCGCCGGCCGGGTCAACGAGGCCTGCAATGCGCCCGAATGGCGCCATGTGGCCAGCGCCCGGTATGCGTTCGACCGCTATGGCGTGGGTCTGCGCTGGCGCTATGTCGGGGGGTTGGACTACGTCAATAACGACGGGACGCCGGGAACCACCGATAAGCTTCTGGTCAATCGTGGCAACCGGGTGGGCAGCTACAACTACATCGATCTGAGCGGGTCGGTGGAGCTGTGGGACGTCGCGACGTGGACCGTAGGCGTCAACAACGTGTTCGACAAGGAGCCGCCGCTGGTCGGAGGTACCTTGGTGTTGAATGGCAATTCGCTCGGAGGCTACGACCAGGCGGGACGCTTCTTCTTCACCAGCCTGAGCTTCCGTTTCTAGTCGACCGGGGCGGCGGCGGGCAAGACGCCTGCCGTCGCCCCCTCGGACGACGGACGCGGCGAGACATGGGGTGGACGCAGTACGGGCCGCGCTGGGCATGGCCGGCCCGTGCGCTGCGGCCATGAGGCCAGGGCCAGGCGCTTGAGCGCCTGGCATCACTGCATGGCTGTTTCGGCACGCGGGTCGAGTCGAATCGGCGATCGAGAGGCATCCGCACGGCGTCCGGATCGACGCAGGCGCACGACTTCGTTGCCCGCCGTCGCGGGTGTTGGATCCAGCATGAGCGCCTGCTTCGAGGTTTTTCGGGCATCAAGCCTCTGTCGGTGCTGCCTGCGGCGCGCTCAGCGCGGCGCGATTCAGCCCATCGACGTCAACGCAATCGGCGGGCGCGAAGCGAGACGCCGGCCGGGGTGCGCAGCATGTAGCCGCCCATCGCACCTCTTCTAATCGACACCGCTTCGCCCGGCGTCAACGGGCCGCGTGCGGTGACTTCGGTCAGTGTCCAGACTTGGCCGTTGTCGAGGGCGACCGTTCGTCGGTCCCCGAGGTCGTCCACCGCTACCACACGCGCCTCGATCCGGTCCGACATCGAGTCACGCTCGCGAGGCGGCAGTGGCAGACCGAAGGCCTCGCCATGCAGGGCCTCCGCCGGGGTGGCGCCGAAGACCGGTGGGAAGGCTCGGTCATAGCATGCCAGCCGCGCGACCGCGTCGGCGAGATGGCTGCAGCTGAAATCCGGTGGCGGCGACGAGGTGGCCGGGCCAGCAGCAGCGGCCGCTGTGCCACAGAGCGAGAGCAGCCAACCGGCTGCCAGGACATCGGCACGCATGATTCTCCGCTTCCGCTTGGGAGAAGCATCGAGCATAGCGCGCCGTCAGTCGAAGGCGATGTCTGCCAACCGCTGCAGGGCCTCGGCATATCGCGCATGGGTGCGCGCGATGACCTCGGCCGGCAGGCGCGGACCCGGCGCGGTCTTGTCCCAGTCCAGCGTTTCCAGATAATCGCGCACGATCTGCTTGTCGTAGCTCGGCGGGCTGGTGCCGACCTGGTACTCGTCCGCCGGCCAGTAGCGCGACGAGTCCGGGGTCAGCATCTCGTCCATCACATACAGGCGGCCATCGGCATCGGTGCCGAACTCGAACTTGGTGTCGGCCAGGATGATGCCGCGCTCGGCGGCGTGGACGGCGGCATGCGCGTACAGGCGCAGCGTCGCGTCGCGGACCTGCTCGGCAAGATCGGCACCGATGTGGCGCACCATCGTGTCGAAGTCGATGTTCTCGTCGTGGTCGCCGACTGCGGCCTTGGTCGACGGGGTGAAGATCGGCTGCGGCAGTTGTTCGGCCTGGCGCAGGCCGCCCGGCAGCGCGATACCGCTGACCCGGCCGGTGCGCTGATAGTCCTTCCAGCCGCTGCCGATCAGATAGCCGCGGGCGATCGCCTCGACCGGCACCGGCTTGAGCTTTTTCGTCACGACCGCGCGCTGTGCGTAGAGCGCCGGATCGACGCCGGTGGGCAGCACGCTGGCCACGTCGATGCCGGTCAGGTGATTGGGCATCAGCGCCGCGGTCTGTTCGAACCAGAAGTTGCTGATCTGGCACAGCATCTCGCCCTTGCCGGGGATCGGGTCGGGCAGCACGACGTCGAACGCGCTCAGGCGGTCGGTGGCGACGATCAGCAGCCGCTCCTCGCCGAGCTCGAACACGTCGCGGACCTTGCCGCGGTGGCGCAGGTGGAGGCCGGGCAGGTTCGCTTCGAGCAGGGTCGTCGACACAGAGGTGGTCCGGGTTGCGTCGCAAAACGGTCGGCAAGTGTAGTGCGAACGCGGTCGCGGTGCAGGGGGGGCATCGCGACCGCCTGGGCGGCGGCGAACCGCTACACTGCCGACCATGCAACGCTGGTACGGAAAACTGCTGGGCTTCATCGCCGGATGGCTGCTGCTGCGCCACCCGGCGGGCGGTGTGATCGGGCTGGTGATCGGGCATGCGTTCGACGCCGGCTGGCTGGCGCCTCGCCGGCAGAAGGATCATGCGGTGTTCGGCCTGGCCCCGGATGCGACCCAGGCCCAGATCGACCAGGCCTATCGTCGGCTGATCTCCCAGTACCACCCCGACCGCGTGGCCGGCGCCGCGCCGGAGTTGCGCGCCCAGGCCGAGGCGCGTGCCGCCGAGCTCAATGCCGCCTACGACCGGCTGCGCCGCGGCCGCGACGGCCGCAAGCGCCCCCGGCGCTGAGGCGCGCGGCGCCCACGCAGCATCGGTGCGCGATGGCCGCGCCGTCCACAGTGCGGCCTTCGAGCCGGACGCAGGCGCCCGGCAAGCAGTGGGGCGGGGTGCGCGGCCGCGTAGAATGGCGGTCTGCGGCGCTCGCCGCGCCCTCCCGCCGCCCCCGGAGCCGTCCATGCAGCCCGCCGTCATCGCGCCCTCGATCCTGTCCGCCAACTTCGCACGGCTCGGCGAGGAGGTCGACGCCGTACTGGCTGCCGGTGCCGACTGGGTGCACTTCGACGTGATGGACAACCATTACGTGCCGAACCTGACCATCGGGCCGCTGGTGTGCGAGGCGCTGCGCAAGCACGGCGTGACCGCGCCGATCGATGTGCACCTGATGGTCGAGCCGGTCGACCGCATCGTGCCGGACTTCGCCCGCGCCGGCGCGACGCTGATCAGCTTCCATCCCGAGGCCAGCCGCCATGTGCACCGGACGATCCAATTGATCCGCGCCGAGGGCTGCCAGGCCGGCCTGGTGCTGAATCCCGCGACGCCGGTCGAGGTGCTCGACTACGTGCTCGAGGATCTGGACATGGTGCTGCTGATGTCGGTCAATCCGGGCTTCGGCGGTCAGGCGTTCATTCCCTCGACGCTCGACAAGCTGCGCCGCGTGCGCGAGCGCATCGATGCCACCGGCAAGGCGATCCGGCTGGAGATCGACGGCGGCGTCAAGCCCGACAATATCGGCGAGATCGCGGCGGCCGGCGCCGACACCTTCGTTGCCGGTTCTGCGATTTTCGGCAAGCCCGACTACCGCGCTGTGGTCGACGCGATGCGCGTGGAGATCGCACGCGCGACCACGATGCGCGCGTGAGCGACGTGATCTCTACCTGCGACCTGTGCGATGCGCATCCCGACGCGGTGCGCGTGCTCGATCTCCCGCTGCGGGATTTCGGTGGACGCCGCGCGTTCGCCGGCATCGTCAGCACGGTGCGCGCGCTGGAAGACAACTCGCGGGTGAAAGAGGCGGTCGCCGAACCGGGCGAGGGGCGCGTGCTGGTGATCGACGGCGGCGGTTCGACCCGCCGCTCGATGCTCGGCGACCTGCTGGCCGCGCAGGCGGTCGCCAATGGCTGGACCGGCGTGATCGTGCATGGCGCGATCCGCGACAGCGCGGTGATCGCAGGCATGGATCTCGGCGTCAAGGCGCTGAGCACCGTGCCGCTGAAGACCGATCGCCGGGATCAGGGCCTGCGCGATGTGCCGGTGACCTTTGGTGGCGTGACCCTTGTGGCGGGCGAGTGGCTCGCCGCGGACGCCGATGGCGTGATCGTCGCCGCGCAGCCACTGCTGTAGGCGGGGTCCATCGCCGTCACCACAGAAGAAGGCCGCATCCTGCGATGCGGCCCTCCGGAAGATTGGAGGCTGATCCTGCCTCCGCCCGTCGTCCCTGCGATGGCCTCCCATGGTCCGGGCGCTCGATGACAGCGTCATGACGGCGCACGGACAAACAGCGTGAGGGACGTTTAACAGCGCAGCCCGCGTACTCCGCTACGCTGCGCCACCTCTCCTTCGTCCCGTGCCCCATGCCTGCTCCGTCCTGGTGTCTGATCCTCAACGGCAAATCGGCGGGGGTGGAGGCAGTGCGCGAGGCGGTCGCGGCGATGCGCGGCCGCGGCATCGCGCTGGCCGTCCGGGTGACCTGGGAGGCGCGCGACGCCGCGCGCTTCGTCGACGAAGCGCTGGTCAGCGGTGTGGAGACGCTGGTGGTGGGCGGCGGCGATGGCACGCTCAATGCGGTGGTCTCCGCGCTCGCCGCGCGCCCGGAAGCGGCCGACGCGCTGCCGTCGCTGGGGGTGCTGCCGCTGGGCACCGCCAACGACTTCGCGACCGCAGCGCAACTTCCGATCGACCCGCACGACGCCCTCTCCCTGGTCGCCGAACTGGCGCCGCGTCCGGTCGACGTGCTGCGGGTTGCGGCCGACGACGCCGTGCTGTGGTGCGCGAATCTGGCCTCGGGAGGCTTCGGCACGCAGGTGACGGTCGACACGCGCGACGCCCTCAAGCGTGTACTCGGCGGACTGGCCTACTTCGTGACCGGACTGTCGCGGCTGGGGCGGATCGAGCCGATCCAGGCGCGGGTCCGCGGCCCCGAGTTCGCCTGGGACGGCGGGCTGGTCGCACTGGGCATCGGCAATGGCCGTCAGGCTGGTGGCGGGCAGGCGCTGTGTCCCGATGCCTGGATCGACGACGGCATGATCGATCTGACGATCGTGCCCGAGTTCGAAGGCGAGGTCGTCGCGGCTTTGCGCACCGCACTGGTCGAGGGCAAGGTCGCCGCGCTCGACCAGGTCGCGGTGCGTCGCCGGCTTCCCCGACTGGTCGTCGAGGCCGACGCGCCGATGGCGTTGAACCTCGATGGCGAGCCGGTTCAGGCCGCTCGCTTCGATATCCAATGCGTTCCCGCGCGCCTGCGGATGCATCTTCCGGCCGATTGCGCGTTGCTGTCGAAGACGCCCGCCGCCGCGCGCTGACCGCTTGCACGGCGCGGCACTGTGCGCCGTTCGACCAGGACGTCCCGCGCCCCCAACTGCTCGCTGGCCGCCTCCAGCACGGTGGTTGTCACTGCGCACCGCCGACGTGCCGCCATCGTCGCCGCGATCTCGCCGGACGGTCGCGCAATCGCCGGTGAGCCGCTACAGTAGCCGCCATGCGCGCGCCTTCGCCCCTGCATTTCCGTTCCGCCGGCTCCAGCTGGCGATGGTGGCCTTCGGCTGCACTCGCCCCTGCCTGCCTGCTTTGCAAGGAAATGCCGCGTGATCTCGCAACACGACTTCCAGCGCTACGCCACTGACGGCCACACCCGCATCCCCGTGGTGCGCGAGGTGCTGTCCGATCTCGACACTCCGCTTTCGGTCTACCTCAAACTCGCCGACGGTCCGCACACCTACCTGTTCGAATCGGTGGAGGGCGGTGAACGCTTCGGCCGCCATTCGATCATCGGCCTGCCGGCTGCCCGGGTGTACGCCTTCCATGGCCACAGGCTGACGATCAGCGAGCACGGCGAGACCATCGAGACGCGCGAGGTCGCCGATCCGTTCGCCGAGGTCGAGCGCCTGCGCGCCGAGCACTCGGTTCCGCGAGTCGAGGGCCTACCGGGCTTTGCCGGCGGCCTGGTCGGCTGGTTCGGATTCGAATGCATCGAGTACATCGAGCCGCGTCTGCGCGATGCGGCGAGGACGGATGTGCGCGACGAACTGGGCACGCCGGACATCCTGCTGATGCTCAGCACCGAGGTCGCGGTGTTCGATAACCTCAAGGGCCGGCTGTATCTGATCGTGCATGCCGATCCGCGCGAGCCGCAGGCCTGGGCGCGCGCCAATCGCCGGCTCGATGCGTTGAGTCACCGGCTGCGCCAGGGCGGGGCCGGCTACCCGGAGACGCTGCAGCCGGCGGCGCTGGACGAGTCGGACTTCGTGTCCGGCTTCACCCGCGAGGGCTTCATCGACGCGGTGGCCCGGGTCAAGGACTACATCGCGGCCGGTGACGCCTTTCAGGTCGTGCTGTCGCAGCGCATGTCGGTGCCGTTCCAGGCGCGTCCGGTGGATGTCTACCGGGCGTTGCGGGCACTCAATCCATCGCCGTACATGTATTTCCTCGATGTCGGCGGCACCCAGGTCGTCGGCTCGTCGCCGGAGATCCTCGTGCGGCTGCAGGACGGCGAGGTCACCGTGCGGCCGATCGCCGGCACACGGCCGCGGGGCAGGACCGCGGAGGAGGACGCAGCGCTCGAGGTCGAACTGCTGGCCGATCCGAAGGAGCGGGCCGAGCACCTGATGCTGATCGACCTGGGCCGCAACGATGTCGGCCATGTGTCCGACGCGGGCACGGTCGAGGTCGGCGAGCGCTTCGTGATCGAGCGCTACAGCCACGTCATGCACATCGTCAGCGAGGTCACCGGGCGGCTGCAGGCCGGGCTGACCTACGCCGATGTGCTGCGTGCGACGTTCCCTGCGGGCACCGTCAGCGGCGCGCCGAAGGTCCGCGCACTGGAGATCATCCGCAGTCTCGAGCCGGTCAAGCGCAACGTTTACTCCGGCGCGGTCGGTTGGCTCGGCTGGCATGGCGACGCCGATACCGCGATCGCGATCCGCACCGCGGTGATCCAGGGCGGTCGCCTGTACGTGCAGGCGGGCGCGGGCATCGTGTACGACTCCGACCCCGACATGGAATGGGCCGAGACGATGAACAAAGGCCGCGCGCTGTTCCGCGCGGTGGCGCAAGCGGCGAAGGGGCTGTGAGCCGCCATACCGGTTTCGATCAGGGATCAGGGAGACGACGATGAAAGGATGTTTGGTTCGCGGATGTGCCGGTCTGCTGCTGGCTCTGTGCGCGCCGTGGGCGACGGCGCAGGTCAATGCGCTGCCGTCGCTGCCGCACCTGCTGGTCAAAGGCGATGCGACACGCGACGTAGTGCCGGACCGCTTCACGGTTTCGATCACGTTGAGTGCGCTGGACATGCAGCCGGAAGTCGCACGCGACCGTGTGCAGACGCATCTGGGCGCGCTGCTGACCGCGTTGAAGTCGGGCGGCGCGATCGCCGAATCGATCGACGCCAGCACGTTCTCGGTGCAGCCCGAGCACGACTACGAATCCCAGAGGCGGGTGTATCGCGGTATCCGCGCGACGCGCGCGTTGCGGGTGACGTTTCCCGACGCGGAGGCTACGCGCGCGTTTCTCGCGAAGCTGCCTGCCGGTGAAGACGTGCAGTTGGGCGGTATCGAGCCGACGTTCTCCGGTGAAGCCGCGCTGCGCGGTGAACTGAAGGCCGAGGCCATGCGCCAGACTCGTGACACTGCGGCGCTGTTGGCGACGAGCTACGGCGCGCGTCTCGGTCCGCTGTACAGCGTGTCCGACGTGGCCCCGAGCTTCGCTTACGGCATCCAGGCCGGCCAATGGCCATCGACACGCGGCGGCACACCTCCGCCGCCTGCGGCGAGTCCCGCTGCCGCGTTCGAGCGCATCCAGGTCACCGGCAACCGAATCACGCCCGAAAGCCTCGCGGTCGGCACCGTCACCATCGCCGAACACCTTTACGCCATCTTCCTGCTCGCGGATTGACCCATGCTGTTGATGCTCGACAACTACGACAGCTTCACCTGGAATCTCGTGCAGTACCTGCAGGCGCTTGGCGCCGAGGTCCGCGTTGAGCGCAACGATGCATTGACGGTCGAGCAGATCGAGCGGCTCGCACCGGAGCAGATCGTGATTTCGCCTGGTCCGTGCACGCCGAACGAAGCGGGCGTGTCGTTGGCGGTGATCGAGCGCCTGGGGGCGACGGTGCCGATTCTGGGTGTGTGCCTGGGCCATCAGGCACTGGGCCAGGCCTACGGCGGCCGCGTGGTCCGCGCCGGCCGGATCATGCACGGCAAGACCTCGCCGATCCGACACGAAGGCCGCGGCGTGTTCGCCGGACTGCCCGATGGCTTCGATGCCACGCGCTACCACTCGCTGGTCGTCGAGCGCGCATCGCTGCCCGATTGCCTGGAGGTCACTGCCTGGACCGAGCATGACGACGGCACAGTGGAAGAAATCATGGGCCTGCGCCATCGCACGCATCCGGTCGAGGGCGTGCAGTTCCACCCCGAGTCGATCCTCACCGAACACGGCCATGCCCTGCTGAAGAACTTTCTGGCGCGCTGAGCGGGCGCCGGAAGAGCGCGGATTCCAACGCGCCCTCCGATTGCGGGGCACCGTACCCGGATCGGCGACAATCTGAAACGTCAGCCTGTGCCAGGAGTCCGCGTCGCGATGCCCATCACCCCCCACGAAGCCCTGCAACGCACGATCGAGCATCGCGAGATCTTCCGCGACGAAATGGTCGAGCTGATGCGCCAGATCATGCGCGGCGAGGTTTCGCCGCTGATGACCGCGGCAATCCTGTCCGGCCTGCGAGTCAAGAAGGAGACCGTCGACGAGATCGCGGGGGCGGCGCAGGTCATGCGCGAGTTCGCGCTTCCGGTACCGGTCGCCGAGGACGACCGCGTGCAACTGGTCGACATCGTCGGCACCGGCGGCGACGGCGCGCACACGTTCAACATCTCCACGGCGAGCATGTTCGTGATCGCCGCGGCCGGGGCCAAGGTCGCCAAGCACGGCAACCGCAGCGTGTCGTCGAAATCCGGCAGCGCCGACGTGCTCGAGGCGCTGGGCGCGCGTATCGACCTGCAGCCCGAGGCGGTCGCCGATTGCATCGCGCGCACCGGGATCGGCTTCATGTTCGCGCCGGTGCACCACCCGGCCATGCAGGTCGTCGCCCCGGTACGCCGCGAGATGGGCGTGCGCACGATCTTCAACATCCTCGGCCCGCTGACCAACCCGGCCGGCGCGCCGAACATCCTGATGGGGGTGTTCCATCCCGACCTGGTCGGCATCCAGGTCCGCGTGCTGCGGGAGCTGGGCGCCGAGCGCGCGCTGGTGGTCTGGGGCCGCGACGGCATGGACGAGATCTCGCTGGGTGCCGGCACCCTGGTCGGCGAATTGCGCGACGGGCAGGTGCACGAGTACGAGATCCATCCCGAGGATTTCGGCATCGCGATGGCGGCCAGCCGCAACCTGCGTGTCGCCGACGCCGCCGAATCGAAGACGCTGCTGCTCGCCGCACTCGACGACACGCCAGGGCTGGCCCGCGATATCGTCTGTCTCAACGCCGGCGCGGCGCTGTATGTCGCCGGCGTAGCCGATTCGATCGCCGAGGGTGTCGTGCGCGCACGCAACGCGATCGCCGACGGTGGCGCGCGCGCGCGGCTCGACGCGTTCGTCATGGCGACCGGCGGTCGTCCGCATTGATCGAGGCCGGCGCCGGGCGGTGGTGGCGTCACCTGGGGTATCTTGGGCGGCCCTGTCCGTCCGCCGCGGTTCTACGATCTTGAACGACGTCCTGCAGCGCATCGTCGCGCGCAAACACGAAGAAGTCGCCGCTCGCCGCGCCGCCTGCCCGCTGGCGGAGATCGCCGCGCGCGCGGCCGATGCCGGCCCGGTCCGCGGCTTCGCCGCGGCGATCGAGGCCAGAATCGCCGCAGGCGATGCGGCGGTGATCGCCGAGGTCAAGAAGGCCAGCCCGTCGAAGGGGGTGATCCGGCCGGACTTTCGCCCGGCCGACATCGCCCGCAGCTACGCAGCCGGCGGCGCGGCCTGCCTGTCGGTGCTGACCGACATCGACTTCTTCCAGGGCGCCGACGACTACCTGGTGCAGGCGCGCGACGCCTGCACGCTGCCGGTGCTGCGCAAGGATTTCATCGTCGACCCCTGGCAGGTCCACGAATCGCGCGCGCTCGGCGCCGACTGCATCCTGCTGATCGTCGCCGCGCTCGATGACCGCCAACTGGTCGAGTTGGCCGGGCTGGCGATGTCGATGGACCTCGACGTGCTGGTCGAGGTGCACGACATCGACGAGCTCGAACGCGCACTCCAGGTGCCGTCGCCGCTGCTGGGCATCAACAACCGCAGCCTGCGCAGCTTCGAGGTCTCGCTCGACACCACGCTGTCGTTGCGGGGCGCGGTACCGCGCGATCGGCGTCTGGTCACCGAGAGCGGCATCCATACGTCCGACGACGTCGCGCGGATGCGCGACGCGGGCATCGACGCCTTCCTGGTCGGCGAAGCCTTCATGCGCGCGCCCGACCCGGGGGCGGCGCTCAGTGCCTTGTTCTCGCCGACCCTGCCGGCGCCGGAGGTCATCGCCCCCCCTCCGCAGGCCCCCGACGATACCGATCGGCCGCGTGCGCCACTGACCCCGGTGATTGTCGCGGCCACCGATCCGTCCCGGGCCTCGCTCGGGGCTGCGCCGGCCAGCGCGCCGACGCTGGCGGGGCTGTTGGCGCCGGCGGCCGCGGCTGGCGAGTCCAGCACAGAGGCCGCGGCCGTCGCCACGCCGCGCACCGTGGTCTTCGATTTCGACCACACCCTCTACGACGGCGATTCGGGGACGCACCTGTTCGGCTGGCTGATCCGCCGCAGCCTCTGGCGCACGGCGCTGGCACTGCTGGCCACGCCGCTGCTCGGGCCGATGATCGCCTGCCTGCCGACCCGCCGGTACGGCATTTCCGGCTACGCGTGGATCGGCACCGTCGGCCTGAACAGCCGCGGGTCGCTGGATCGTCTGATCGATCTCTACGTCGCCCGTCACGCCGATCAGATCCGTCCGCGGCTGCTGCCGGTGGCGCTGGAGGTGCTGCACGGCCACCGCGAGGCTGGCGATCGCGTGGTCGTGGCGACCGGTGCGCCGCCCGAACTGGCGCGCGCGATCCTGGCCTTCGTCGCCCACGAGACCGTGCCGGTGATCGGCACCGCGGTCGGGCCCAAGCTCGGCGCGGTCGTGGCCACACGCCACTGTCATGCCGAGGAGAAGATGCGCATGCTGCGCGAGCGCGGCTATGGCGACATCGACATCGCCTATTCCGATTCGAGTGCGGACCTGCCGCTGCTCAAGGCCGCGGCGACGCCGGTGGTGGTCAATCCGAAGGCGGGGGCGGTGGCGATGTTCCGGCGCGTGTTGCCGGCAGGCACGCCCATCCTCAACTGGGGCTGCCGCGACCGCGCGGGGACACCGGCAGGCTCAGCCGGGCAGTAGCGACCGGCCGATCTGGTAGAGGCTGATCGCCATCACCAGCACGCCCACCGCCAGCAGTACCCAGCGCTCGCGGACGTGGCGCACGAACAGCGCCGCCAGCGGCGCGGCGATCATCCCACCGACCAGCAGACCGAGCACCACGTCCAGGTGCTGCAGACCGATCGTCAGGAAGAACGTGATCGAGATCGACAGCGTGACCAGGAACTCGGCGGCGTTGACGGTGCCGATCGTCGTGCGCGCCGTGCCGCCGCGCGCGAGCAGGGTCGAGGTCGCGACCGGGCCCCAGCCGCCGCCGCCGGTGGCGTCGAGCAGACCGGCCACGAAGCCGAGCAACGGGACCCGCTGCACCTCGCGCCGGGGCAGCATCCGGCCGGCTGCACGCAGCAGGATCAGCACCGAGAGCACCAGCAGGTAGGCATAGATGAACGGGCGGACCACGTCGCCGGGCAATTGGGTCAGCACATAGGCGCCAAGTACGCCGCCGGCCATGCCCGGGATCGCCAGACGGAAGAACAGGCGCCGGTCGACGTTGCGCATCGCCAGGTGGGACACGCCCGAGGCGCCGGTGGTGAACACTTCGGCGGTGTGTACGCTGGCGCTCACCGCCGCAGGCGGCACGCCCATGCTCAGCAGCACCGACGAGGACACCAGGCCGAACGCCATGCCCAGGGCGCCGTCGATCAGCTGCGCGGCCAGGCCGACCAGCACGAAGAACAGGAATTGGTCGCCGAGCGTCATGTGCGGTCCGTTGCGATGGTCGGCCACAGCATACGGTGCCCGAGGGGCGCGCTGTCAGGGGTCAGGCGTCGCCGAGCCGCTTGATGAAGCGCAGGGTGCCGTCGGAGAAGCCGCAGGCCCGGTAGAACGCGTGCGCATCGGCGCGCTGCGAGCCGCTGGTCAGTTCGAGCCGCGCCGCACCGGCGAAACGCGCCCGGCGCTCGGCTTCCTTCAGTAGCTGGCGGCCCAGCCCCTGACCCTTCGCGGTATCGGTGACCACCAGCGCGGTGATCCTGCAGGTGGTGGTGCCCAGGGGCAGGTAGTACATGAAATCCAGCGCGACCAGCCCGCAGACCCGACCGCCGCTGCGCGCGACCACCAGCGCCTGACGGTCGTTGGCGGTGACGGCCAGGATGCGCTCGCGCGCTTCGTCGACGCCGCAGGGATAGCCCAGCTCCGAGAGCAGGGCGGCGACGTCATCGGCGTCGATGGCCGACGCGCTGCGCAGATCGGCGTCGGGCAGATCGCCCCGAGGTGCGAAATGTCCGCTGCTCATGGCTGCTATCGGGTTCCAAACAGCACGATGGTCTTGCCGCGGGCGGTCAGCTTGCCATCGGCCTGGAGTTTCTTGAGCACCCGGCCGGCCATCTCGCGCGAGCAGCCGACCAGCCGCGCCAACTCCTGCCGGGAGATCCGCAACTGGGTGCCCTGTGGGTGGCTCATCGCGTCCGGCTCCCGGGTCAGGTCGTGGAGCGTGCGCACGATGCGATCGGTGACGTCCAGGAACGCCAGCCGGCCGGCCTTGCGGCTGGTGTCGAGCAGCCGGCGCGAGAGTTGGGCGCCGATCGCATGCATGATCGAGGTCGCGTCGCCCGCCAGCGTGGTCTCGAACAGCTGATAGAGCCGCTCGTAGCTGATCTCGGCCAACTCGCACTGGGTCCGGGTGCGCAGGATGACCTCGCGCACGTCCGATTCGATGAACAGGCCCATCTCGCCGACCATCTCGCCCGGCCCGAAGTACCCCAGCACCAGTTCGCGGCCGTCGTCCTCCTCGGTGATGATGCTGACCGAACCGCTGACCACGTAGTACAGCGTGCCCGCCGGATCGCCGGGGCGGAAGACCTCGCTGCGCGGCGGATAGCGCCGGCGGTGGCAGTGGGCGAGGAAGCGTTCGATGGCCGCCGCCGACGGCGACATCGGGTGCGGCGTGCGGACATGGGAATTGATCAGGGCCACGGGATCGGGGGGCATGAGGCATCGCAGCGGGGAATGCCGAAGAGTAGGCGGTCGGCCCGCCGGGGGCAAACCGCTTTGCGCCGAGGTCGCGAGTGGGCCCCGGTTTGCCGCATAATCGCCGTTTCGCCCAACCCCCGAGGGTCGACCGCTGTGGTCAAACCGCTCCCGCGCCTGAAGCTCCAGGGTTTCAACAACCTGACCAAGGCCCTGTCGTTCAACATCTACGACGTGTGCTACGCCTCGTCCGAGGACGAGCGCCAGCGCTATATCGCCTACATCGACGAGGTCTACAACGCCGACCGGCTGACGCAGATCCTGACCGATGTCGCGGAGATCATTGGCGCGAATATCCTTCACGTCGCTCGCCAGGACTATGAGCCCCAGGGCGCGTCGGTGACGATCCTGATCTCCGAAGAGCCGGTGATCGACCGCAAGGACGCCAAGGGCGTGATCTCCGACGCGGTGGTCGCGCACCTGGACAAGTCGCACATCACCGTCCACACCTATCCCGAGACCCATCCCGACAACGGCATCGCGACCTTCCGCGCCGACATCGATGTGGCGACGTGTGGCGTGATCTCGCCGCTCAAGGCGCTCAACTACCTGATCGAGAGCCTCGAGTCGGACATCGTGGTCATGGACTACCGCGTGCGCGGCTTCACCCGCGACGTGAAGGGCAAGAAGCACTACATCGACCACAAGATCAACTCGATCCAGGACTACCTGGCCAAGAACATCAAGTCGCGCTACGACGCGCTCGATGTGAATGTCTACCAGGAGAACATCTTCCACACGAAGATGCACCTCAAGGACTTCGACCTGGACCAGTACCTGTTCGAGGAGAAGGCGCGCAACCTTTCATTCAAGGACCGGATGAAGATCGAGGCGCGCCTCAAGCGCGAGATCGAGGAGCTCTATCACGGGCGCAACCTCGTCGACTGACGCAGGCGCCGCGATCGGCAACGCGTGATTCGAAGCAGCGGCCTCGCATGATGCGGGGCCGTTTCCGCCTGGAGGGCGCGGCGATCGGATTCGCCCCAGACCTGCGCGTTGCGGACTGCCGCGTCGCAGCGCTGACGCTACAGCCGGTACGCCACCGTTTTCATCACCGACGAGGCGGCCGACATCAGCGAGGGGATCGGCCAGGGCAGTACGCGGGCACCGGCCAGTTCGGCCTGGTCGGCGTGCCGGGCTTCGTCTTCCTTCATCTGGCGCAGGATGTCGCGGCTGCGCGCGTCGGCCGGCGGCAACGTTTCGAGGTGCTCGTCCAGATGCGCCTCGACCTGGCGTTCGGTCTCGACCACGAAGCCGAGGTTCCAGCCATCGCCGCGCAGCCCCGCGAGCACGCCCAGCGCGTAGCTGCTGCCGTACCACAGCGGGTTGAACATGCTCGGTCGGCTGTCGAGTTCGTGCAGGCGCTGCGCGCACCAGGCCAGGTGATCGGTCTCTTCCTGGGCGGCCTCGAGCAGATGGTGGCGGGTGTCGGGCTCCCGCGCGACCGCGGCCTGCCCAAAGTACAGGCCCTGGGCGCAGACTTCACCGACATGGTTGATGCGCATCAGCCCGGCCGCGTGGCGGCGCTCGTGCGGGTCGAGCACGACGTCGGGGGTGCCGGCGGCCGGATTGGGCCGGGCGGCGGGCGGGTTGCCGAAGACCGTCTCCAACGCGCGCTGGGTCTCGACCAGGACCTGGTCGAGCGGGCCGAACCTTGTTCGGGACGATGACATCGCGGGGCTCCAGGTGTCCGGGGGCGGCTCATTGTCGGCGGTGCGGACAGACGATGCCAGCGCGGCCCACGCGCTTGGTTGCGCGCGGTGACCGGCCGCGCTATCATCCCGCCTCTTTGCTGCACCGTACACAACGCGAGGCGAAGTTCCGCCGGCCACCGGCGCAATCAGCCCGACCAGTCACCGACCGAGTACCAACCCGTCATGAAGACTTTCACCGCCAAGTCCGAGACCGTCCAGCGCGACTGGTATCTCGTCGACGCCACCGGCAAGACGCTGGGCCGCCTGAGCGCGGAAATCGCCCACCGCCTGCGCGGCAAGCACAAGCCCGTCTACACCCCGCACGTCGATACCGGCGACTACATCGTCGTGATCAACGCCGAGAAGATCGCGGTGACCGGCAAGAAGATGACCGACAAGCTCTATCACCGTTTCACGGGCTACATCGGCAACCTCAAGACCGAATCGCTGGGCCAGGCGCTCGAGCGCCACCCCGAACGCGTGATCGAGATCGCCGTCAAGGGCATGCTGCCGAAGAACACGCTCGGCCGTGCCATGTACCGCAAGCTCAAGGTGTACAAGGGTGCCGAGCATCCGCACGCCGCCCAGCAGCCGCAGCCCCTGGAACTCTAAGTCATGGCTATCACCCAGAATTACGGCACCGGCCGTCGCAAGTCCTCTGTCGCCCGCGTGTTCCTGCGCAAGGGCAGCGGCAAGATCACCGTCAACGACCGTCCGCTCGACGAGTTCTTCGGCCGCGAGACTGCGCGCATGATCGTGCGTCAGCCGCTCGAGCTGACCCAGAACACCGAGACCTTCGACGTCGTCGTCACCGCGACCGGCGGCGGCACCACCGGTCAGGCCGGTGCGATCCGCCTGGGCATCGCGCGCGCGCTGGTCGAGTACGACGAGACCTTGAAGACCGAGCTGCGCAGGGCCGGGTTCATGACCCGCGACGCGCGCGAAGTCGAGCGCAAGAAGGTCGGTCTGCACAAGGCACGCCGCGCCACGCAGTTCTCCAAGCGCTGATCGCGCTGGTTCGGATCCACGCGCGATGCGTGGATCCGGCATCGCTGGGACTTGCGATTTTTTGCGGTTTCAGCGGTACAATAGCGTCATAGCCCCGTCGCCAAGCGGTAAGGCACCTGACTCTGACTCAGGCATTCGGTGGTTCGAATCCATCCGGGGCTGCCATCTACGAAAAGCCCGCCGCAAGGCGGGCTTTTTTTGCGTCGAGATTCGTGCCGCCATCAAGCGTGTCTCGCCCGCAGGCAGGTCCCACGCCCTAGAATCTGCCGATGTCCAGCCCTCTTCCTCCGCTGTCCGACGCCGCAAGTGCGGTCGCCGATCTCAAGATCCACGGTTTCGCGGTGCTGGCGCCCGACGCGCTGTCGGCGCTGTGCGATGTCGCGGTCGCCGATCTCCAGGCGTTGCGACCGGACTGGGATGGATTGCCACCCGACGGGTATCTGCGCGATGGCGGGCGCTATCGCCGGCGCCGCCATGCCTGCTACGTGCAGCACGGCGACCAACTCGTCCCGGCGGCGCGGCGCGCACACTGGCAGTCGGAGGATTACAACGCGTTGCACGGCGGCATGCATCGCTGGTTCGAGCCGGTCTGCGCGACGACGGCTGCGGCACCGGCCTGGGCCTCGCTGATCGCCGGGCTGGGGGCGGTGTTCGGGCAGGTGCGCGCGCATCAGCCCTGGTACGTGGAGGCGCACCAGTTCCGCATCGACACCACCGACGGCATTGGACGGCCGACACCGGAAGGCGCGCATCGCGACGGTGTGGATTTCGTCGCTGTGCTGCTCGTCGCGCGCGAGGGCATCAAGGGCGGCGAAACCCGCGTCTTCGATGCTGACGGCCCCCGCGGTCAGCGCTTCACGCTGACCCGGCCCTGGTCGGTATTGCTGCTCGACGACCACCGCGTCATCCACGAATCGACGCCGATCCAGCCGATTGACGACGCAGGCCATCGCGATACCTTGGTGCTCACCTATCGCAGCGGCGCGTTCCAGGGCGAGAACTGATCGCGGGCCGGCACTTGGTTACAATCGCAACGAATAGCCGACGCCAACCGGAGTTGCCATGAAGCTGGGTTCACTGAAGGAGGGCGGCCGCGACGGCACCCTGATCGTCGTCTCGCGCGACCTGGCCACGGCCGTGCGCGCGACTGGCGTGGCGGCCACGCTGCAGCAGGCGCTCGACGACTGGTCGAACGCGGCGCCCCGGCTCAATGCGCTCTACGAATCGCTCAATGCCGGCGATGCCGACGGCGTCTTCGACCTGGATGTCGGCCGACTCGCCGCACCGCTGCCGCGCGCCTACGAGTTCGTCGACGGCAGCGCCTACCTGCCGCACGTCGAGCGGGTACGGCGCGCGCGCGGCGCCGAGGTGCCCGAGAGCTTCTATACCGATCCGCTGATGTACCAGGCGACCAGCGCCGGGTTCTACGGCCCGCGCGACACGGTCAAGGTGGCCAGCGAGGACTACGGCATCGACCTGGAAGCGGAGATCGTCGTGGTCACCGACGATGTGCCGATGGCCGCGACGCCGGCGCAGGCGGCCGGCCATATCCAGCTCGTCGGCCTGGTCAACGACGTCAGCCTGCGCAACCTGATCCCGGGCGAACTCGGCAAAGGCTTCGGCTTCCTGCAGTCCAAGCCGAGGTCGGCGCTGAGCCCGGTGTTCGTAACGCCGGACGAACTGGGCGACGCCTGGCGCGACCACAAGCTGCACCTGCCGCTGGTGACCCACGTCAACGGCGAATGGTTCGGGGCGCCGGAGGCGGGCGTGGACATGCAGTTCGACTTTGCGCACCTAGTGGCCCACGCCGCCAGGACGCGGCCGCTGACCGCGGGCACGATCGTCGGTTCGGGCACCATCGCCAACGCCGACACCGGCAAGGGGGCCTCGTGCTTCGCCGAGCGTCGCGTCGTGGAAACCCTCGAGCATGGCGCGCCGAAGACGCCGTTCCTGTCGTTCGGCGACACGGTGCGCATCGAGATGCTCGATGCGTCGGGGGCGAGCATCTTCGGTGCGATCGAGCAGGTGGTCGAGCGCTACGTGCCCGACCCGGACGCTGACGCGTGACCGACGCCGCGCTGACGCTGTACGGCTATTGGCGTTCGAGCGCTGCGTACCGCGTGCGCATTGCGCTGCATCTCAAAGCACTGGCATTCGCATCGGAGCCGGTGCATCTGCTGCGTGACGGCGGCGAGCAACGCGCACCCGCGCATGCGGCGCGCAATCCCCAGCGTCTTGTGCCGGTGTTGCGGCATGGCGAGCGGATGCTGACCCAGTCGCTGGCGATCATCGAGTACCTCGACGAGGTCTTCCCGTCGTTGCCGTTGCTGCCGGCCGATCCGGTCGCGCGCCATCGCGCGCGTGCGCTGGCGCAACTGGTGGCCTGCGACATCCATCCCCTCGGCAATCTGCGCGTGTTGCAGTTCCTGGAGCGCGAGTGGGGCATCGATCCGGTAGCGCGCACGCGCTGGATCGAGCGCTGGGTCGCTGACGGGCTCGCGGCGTTCGAGACCCTGCTCGGCGAGGCACCCGAAGCGGGCAGGTTCTGCGTCGGCGATGCGCCCGGGCTCGCCGATTGCGCACTGGTCCCGCAGCTCTACAACGCTCGCCGCTTCGGCATCGATCTTGCGCCGTATCCGCACATCCTCGCGATCGAATCGGCCTGCCTGGCGATGCCGGCATTCACCGCGGCCCGGCCCGAAGCCCAGCCCGACGCCGCCTAGAGGCCGCGCACTACAGCGACTGCGGGGCGAACACGTCCGCGTATGGGTCGTGGGCGTCGGTCGCACCTTCGGAGAGCCGAAATTTCAGGTCCAGGCCGTCGCGCGAGTCGGCCGCGCGCAGCGCGGTCTCCCGCTCGATGCGCCCGCTCTTGTAGAGCCGGTACAGGCACTGGTCGAAGGTCTCCATGCCTTCTTCGAGCGATTCCTCCATCGCCTGCTTGACCTCGTGGACATGACCACGGCGCAGCAGGTCGCGGATCGTCGGCGTGTTGAGCAGCACCTCGGTCGCCGGCAGCCGACGGCCGTCCACGCCCTCGACCAGGCGTTGAGAGATCACCGCACGCAGATTCAGCGACAGGTTCATCAGCACGTTCTTGTGCGCGGCCTCGGGGAAGAAGTTGAGGATGCGTTCGATCGTCTGGTCGGCGTTGTTGGAGTGCAGGGTGGCCAGGCACAGATGCCCGGTCTCGGCGAACGCGATCGCCGCCTCCATCGTGGTCGCGTCGAGGATCTCGCCGATCAGGATCACGTCGGGCGCTTCGCGCATCGCGTTCTTCAACGCATTGTGGAAGGTTTGGGTGTCGATCCCGACCTCGCGTTGGTTGACCAGCGAGCGCTTGTGCTTGTGCAGGTACTCGATCGGGTCCTCGATCGTGAGGATGTGGCCGGCCGAACAGGTGTTGCGGTGATCGATCATCGACGCCAGCGTCGTCGACTTGCCCGAGCCGGTCGAGCCCACGATCAGCACGAGCCCACGCGGGGCGGTGATCACGTCCTTGAGCACCTGCGGCAGCTGCAGCTGCGCGATGTCGGGAATCCTGCTGCTGATCGCGCGCACGACCATGCCGGCCTCGCCACGCTGGCGGAACACGTTGACCCGGAAGCGGCCGACCTCGGGCAGCGAGTAGGCCATGTTCATTTCCAGATCGCGCTCGAAGCGCCGGATCTGCTGCTCGTCCATCATCGAGTAGGCGATCTGGCGGACGACCCCGGGCGCCAGATGTGTGCCCTCGAGCGGCTGCAACCGGCCTTCGATCTTGATGTGGATCGGCGCGCCGGTGCTCAGGAACATGTCCGACGCGCTTTTTTCCGTCATCAGCTTCAGAAACGGGCCGATGTCCATGTATGAATTCCCCACGGGCGGCCGGGGCGCATTGCGCAGCCCCGGCTTGCTGACGACAATGCCCGTCATGACGATTTTCGGGCACGATGCTTCGATGAAGACAAGCTTCGCATACATCCGGCCGCTGCTGGGCGCGGCGGTGCTCGCCTGTGCCCTGTCGCTCGCAGGCTGTGCCAGCGCGCCGCCCCCGACCGAGGATCTCGCGGCCGCGCGGCTGTCGGTCGCCCGCGCCGGCGACGCCGACGCCGACCAGTACGCACCGATGCAGATCGACCAGGCGCGTCGCGCGCTCGAACAGGCGCAGGCGGCGGCCGGCAACGGCCGCGACGCTGAAGCGCGCACGCTGGCGCTGTCGGCTTCCGCGCTCGCCGACCTGGCCCACGCCCGCGCGCGCCAGGCGGTCACCGAGGCCGAGTTGGCGCAGCGACGCGCCGAGATCACCAATTTGCGCCAGCGGCTGCAGGGGGAGGACTGAGCATGCGCCTGTCGATTCTGACGCTCGCCCTGACCATGGTCGTGTCCACGGCCTGGGCCCAGTCGGGCACTGGCACTGATGAAGCCGCGCTCCAGCAGCGGCTGCAGGCCATCGATGCCGACGCCGGCACCGCCGGTGCGGCCGCCTACGAGCGTCTGCAGGCGCGCCAGGCCCTGGCCGCACTCGCCACGGCGCGGAGCAGCCAGCGCGCGTCCGCGCTGCAGATCGCGCAATGGCGAGTGGAAACGGCCGAAGTCGCCGCGAAGACCGAGGTCGCCCGACGGGAGCTGGGGGGGCTCGAGCGCGACCGCGCCCAGTTGCTGGTCGAAGCCAGCCAGCAGGACGCTGTGCGGGCGCGCCAGGAGGCCGAGCGCCTGCGCATCCAGGCACAGATCCAGGCCGAGGAGGCCGCACGCCTGCGTCTGGCGGCCGAGGAGGAGCTGGCCGCGCGTCAGCAGGCCGAGACTGTGTTGCAGGGCGTCGCAAGCGGCGAGGCCGCCAAGCTGCGCGCCGCGCGCCAGCGTGAAGCCGAACTCAAGCGGCGCGAAGCCGAACTGCTCAAGAGCCTCGAGCCCTGAGCCGCCCCGCCGGGCGGTCTCGGACGGTCCGGCGCGCATGCTGCCCCTTGCCGTCGCCCCGGCCGCGCCATGGTGCGTGGGCGAAAGGCGGCGCATCACATCGATGAATCCAAGTGGAATCAACTACTTGGCGTTGTCTTCACTCGCCGGCCGCGTCATGGCGCGATGCGCGCGGGCTCCCGAGTGCCGCGCTTAACACATCTGGCGGCGCCGTCTTCGGCAGCGTGCCTTCGGGGCCTTGCCGCCGTTGCGACCCCGGAGTAGGGTCGATTGCACCGGGTGGTCTCCTCTTTCGCCATCCGGTCAACGAACCAGGCCGATGACCGAGACGATTTCCCACGAGGTTCCCGATGCCCGCCCCAAGCGCGGCGCCGCATGCCCGAGCGGATCTTTCGCGCCATCCCTGGAGGCCGTCCCCGCAGCGCCCCTGCCGTCGCCGGCCGGGGCGTTCGCATTCGTGTCAGGAGGATTTCATGTTCGAAGCGCACTCGCAGGTGGAACTCGAAGAAATCATGAAGGGCAATGTCGAGTTCCGACAGCTCTACTACCGGCACAAGGAGTTGGACAAGAAGGTGCTCAACGCCGAGTTGGGCGTGTTGCCGGTGGATGAAGCCACGCTGTCGCAGATGAAGCGCGAGAAGCTTGCCGCGAAGGACCGCCTGGCGTCGATGTACGACGCAATGCAGAAGCACTAGGTTCACGTCAGTCGCGGGCGGTGGCGGTCATCCTCGTCGGCCGCCATCGCCCGCGAATGCCGGGTGCCGCGACCTGCGCCCTGGCGATAAGCGATAATCGGAGGCCCCCTGCTGTGGACCGGACCCCATGCCGATCGCTTCCTCCGTCCTCGACCTGATTGCCGAGACCCCGATCGTCAAGGCGCGCCGCCTCGACGCCGGCGTCTGCGAGCTCTACTTCAAGCTCGAGAACCAGAACCCCGGCGGCTCGATCAAGGACCGGATCGGCCTGAGCATGATCGAGGCGGCCGAGCAGCGCGGCGACATCGCGCCCGGCGCCACCCTGGTCGAAGGCACCGCCGGCAACACCGGCATCGGCCTGGCGCTGGTGGCCCAGCAGAAGGGCTACAAGCTGATCCTGGTCGTGCCCGACAAGATGAGCCGCGAGAAGATCTTCAACCTCAAGGCAATGGGCGCCGAGGTCGTGCTGACCCGCTCGGACGTGGCCAAGGGCCATCCGGAGTACTACCAGGACCTCGCCGCGCGCATCGCCGCCGAGACCCCTGGCGCCTACTTCATCAACCAGTTCGGCAACCCCGACAACCCGGCCGCACACGAACACGGCACCGGCCCCGAGATCCTGCGCCAGATGGCCGAGGTCGGCGGTCTGGACGCCATCGTCTTCGGCTGCGGCAGTTCGGGCACGATGACCGGCCTGTCGCGCTGCTTTGCCGAGCACGCGCCCGACGTCGAACTGGTGCTTGCCGACCCGGTCGGCTCGATCCTGGCCGAGTACATCAACGACGGCACGCTCAGCGACAAGTCCGGCAGTTGGATGGTCGAGGGCATCGGCGAGGACTTCCTGCCGAGCATCTCCGACTTCTCGCGCGTGCGGCAGGCCTATGCGATCAGCGACCGCGAGAGCTTCCTGGCGGCGCGCGAACTGTTGCAGGCCGAGGGCATCCTCGGGGGCTCGTCCACCGGCACGCTGCTCGCTGCCGCGCTCAAGTACTGCCGCGCCCAGACGAGCCCCAAGAAAGTGCTGGTTTTCGTCTGCGACACCGGCAACAAGTACCTGAGCAAGCTCTACAACGACTACTGGATGCTCGACAACGGCTTCATCGAACGCGAGCAGCACGGCGACCTGCGCGACCTGATCCTGCGCCCGTACTCGCGCCGCGACACCGTCGTGCTGGCCCCCGGCGACCTGCTGGTCACCGCCTATCAGCGCATGAAGCTCTACGAGATTTCGCAGCTGCCGGTCATGGAGGGTGACCGGATCGTCGGCATCCTCGACGAGAGCGACGTGCTGCTGCATGTCTACGGCGACGAAAGCCGCTTCCGTGATCCCGTCTCGACCGCGATGGTGAGCAAGCTCGACTTCCTCGACGTCAAATCGCCGGTCGAAGCCCTGTTGCCGGTGTTCGACCGCGGCCAGGTCGCGATCGTCACCGAGGGTGAGCGCTTCCTCGGCCTGATCACCCGGATCGACCTGCTGAACTACCTGCGGCGGCGGGTGCAGTAGGCGGCCTGCTGGGGGCTGTCGGGCTGATCCCTGCCCGACTCGCCCTTGCTTGCAGCGCCTCCGGCGCCACCCTACCTGAACGGCGTGCGCACGGACCTCGGTGCGCGCCGTCGCGCCGTGGGGCGCGCGAGGCCCGATGCTAGAATCGCCGGCCAGTCGAACAGGACCTTCTTCCATGACCGATGACCGCAACGCGGCCGATCCGGCGCAGTGGGCACTCGGCACCAAGGCGATCCACGCCGGCCAGTCGCCCGACCCGAGCACCGGGGCGGTCATGCCGCCGATCTACGCGACATCGACCTACGCCCAGTCGAGCCCGGGCGAACACCAGGGCTTCGAGTACTCGCGCACGCACAACCCGACCCGCTTCGCCTACGAGCGCTGCGTGGCGGGCCTGGAAGGCGGCAGCCGCGGCTTCGCCTTCGCTTCGGGCATGGCCGCCACCGCGACGCTGCTGGAACTGCTCGACAGCGGCGACCATGTCATCGCGATGGACGACCTGTACGGTGGCACCTACCGCCTGTTCGAGCGTGTGCGCACGCGCAGCGCCGGCCTGACGTTCAGCTATGTCGACCTGACCGACCCCGACGCATTCGACGCCGCGGTGACCGACAGGACCAAGCTCGTCTGGATCGAAACGCCGACCAACCCGCTGCTCAAGATCGTCGACATCCAGGCGATCGCCGAGCGGGCGCACCGCCGCGGCCTGCGGGTCGTCGTCGACAACACCTTCGCCTCGCCGATCGTCCAGCGCCCCCTCGAACAGTGGGCCGACATCGTCATGCATTCGGCCACCAAGTACCTCAACGGCCACTCGGACATGGTCGGCGGCATCCTCGTTGTCGGCGACGACGCCGACTTGGCCGAGCAGATCGCATTCCTGCAGAACTCCGCCGGCGCCGTCCAGGGGCCTTTCGACAGCTTCCTGGCCCTGCGCGGCCTCAAGACCCTGCACCTGCGCATGCGCGCCCATTGCGAGAACGCCCAGGCGCTGGCCGAGTTCCTCAACGCACATCCCGCCGTCGAGCAGGTGATCTACCCCGGTCTCGCCTCGCACCCGCAGCACGCGCTAGCGAAGCGCCAGATGGACGGTTTCGGCGGCATCGTCTCGGTCCGTATCAAGGGTGGCTACGAGGCGGCCAAGCGCTTCTGCGAACGCACCGAACTGTTCACCCTCGCCGAATCGCTCGGTGGCGTGGAGAGCCTGGTCAACCATCCGGCGGTGATGACCCACGCCTCTGTGCCGCCGGCGCGGCGCGCGCAGCTGGGGATCCACGATGACCTGGTGCGGTTGAGTGTTGGGGTGGAGGGGGTGGAGGATCTCAGGGCCGACCTTTCCCGATCCTTGGCGAAGTGAATTGACATGGGCCTGCTCTCTGCGTTCGGACGTGACCGCTCCCTCGCGTTCGAGCTGACGCGGCGTGAAATTCTGGGGCGATACAGAGGTGCAAGCTTCGGCATGCTCTGGTCGCTGATCACGCCGTTTCTGATGTTGCTGGTCTACACCCTTGCATTCGGATTCATCATGAAGGGGCGCTGGCCCGGCTCATCTGGTTCGACGACCGATTTCGCATTGATCCTGTTCGCTGGCCTGACAGTCCATGGGTTCTTCGCGGAATGCTTCACGCGGGCGCCACAATTGATCGTCGCCAACACCGGCTACGTGAAACGGGTGGTGTTTCCGCTGGAAATCCTGGTCTGGAGCATGGCCTTCTCTGCGCTGTTCCATTTGGCCACGAACATGTTGGTTCTGTTACTGCTGTTCGTCGGTGTCAAAGGCGTTGTCCATCCCACGGCGCTGCTTCTGCCGATCATTCTGGCGCCGTTGGTCATTCTGACGGTTGGCGTGTGCTGGATTGTATCGGCGCTTGGCGTCTACCTCCGGGACATTGGTCAGATTGCAGGCGTGATCGCCGCAGCGATGCTGTTCCTCTCGTCGGCAATCATTCCCGTCGAGTCCGTTCCCGAAAGCTACAGACTCGTCTTCGAGCTTAATCCGCTCACCTTCATCATCAATCAGGTTCGCGAGGTCGTGATTTGGGGGCGGGGCCCGGATTGGACTGGCCTGGGCATCTACACCGCGATCGCATGCGCGTTCGCCGTCGTGGGCTACTTGGTGTTCAAAAAGCTGCGCGTGGGATTTGCCGATGTCATCTGAACACGTAGACGTCGACAACGTGATTGAAGTCAAGTCGGTGGGCAAGTCCTACCATATGTACGAACGGCCGTCGCATCGTCTGTGGCAGGCGATGCTGGGCAAGCGCAAGTCGTTCTACAAGGATTTCTGGGCACTGCGCGATGTCAGTTTCTCGATCCGTCGTGGCCAGACGGTGGGCATCGTGGGGCGCAATGGATCCGGAAAGTCGACGCTGCTGCAAATGATTGCCGGTACGTTGAATCCAACAGAGGGCAGTGTCGTCGTTCGTGGCAAGGTGGCGGCGCTGCTTGAGCTCGGTAGTGGGTTCAATCCCGAGTTCACTGGGCGGGAAAATGTCTACCTCAACGCGACGATCCTGGGGCTAAGTCGGGATCAGATTGAGCAGCGATTGGAAAGTATTCTCGAATTCGCCGACATCGGCGAATTCATCGATCAGCCGGTCCGAAGCTACTCCAGTGGCATGTCCGTGCGACTGGCCTTCGCGGTTATCGTGCACGTCGACGCTGACATCCTGATTATCGATGAGGCACTGGCGGTAGGCGATGCGTTCTTCTCCCAGAAATGCATGCGATTCTTGAGGGAATTCCAGAAGAAGGGAACATTGTTGTTCGTCAGCCACGATGCCGCGGCAGTGACGAACTTGTGCGAAAGTGCGGTCTGGCTCCACAACGGGCGCATGAGGATGACCGGCACGTCCCGTGAAGTCGTCGAGTCCTACATGACCGAGCAGCACGTCGTCGGTCGACGCGAAGCGGGTGCTGAGGACATCGTGGTCACGCACAAATCGCCGCGGCGTGTCGACCGCAGCGCTGCAGATTTTCGCCTGGATGAATTCCGAGAGGCTGGTGTCCGGCACCGCATTGCGGTATTTGAGTTTGATCCTGACACTGTGGGTCGCGAGTTCGGTGCGCAGGGCGCACGTATCGTCGATGTCCGTCTTAGGACAGACGATGGGCATCCCATTCAAGTTGTAGAGGGCGGGGAACTCGTCAGACTCGAGATTCTCGTCGCCCTGGAGCAGGCGCTGGACAAGCTGATCGTCGGTTTCTATGTCAAGGATCGACTCGGGCAGCGATTGTTCGGGGACAATAGTTACTTTGCCTATAGAGAAAACCCCGTCGGTGGCGTTGCGGGCGAAACGATCGTCGGATCGTTCCTGTTCCGCATGCCGGTTCTTCCTTCTGGTTCGTACATGATTGATGCTGCCGTCGCTTCTGGTGATCAATACGACCATACCCAGCAGCATTGGATTCATGATGCGCTGGAGTTCCGCGGCGTGGATGAAACCATGCGCTTCGGGCTGATCGGTCTTCCCATGCTGTCCATCGAGGTTTCGAAAGAATCGCAATGATCGAGTTCACAGGCGAGCGATATGTCCCCACCGAACAGGGCGTGATCCGGCAGGAACACCTACATCGCTATGCCTGGTGCCTTCCTCTGGTTGACGGGAAGGATGTCCTTGATATCGCCAGCGGCGAAGGCTACGGGAGTGCGATGCTGGCACGCCGAGCTCGTTCAGTATGCGGAGTCGATATTTCTTTGGAAGCGGTCGGCCACGCTGCCGCGCGCTATGCGGACATCGATAACTTGTGTTACCTGGCGGGTTCGGCAGCGTCGATTCCCCTCAACGACGACAGCGTGGACATCGTCGTTTCGTTCGAGACCGTCGAGCACCTGCTCGAGCAACATGAGATGCTGGCCGAGATTCGCCGCGTACTCCGGCCCGATGGCGTTTTGGTAATGTCTTCGCCGAACAAGGCGGTGTACTCCGATCAGGCTGGTTATCACAACGAGTTTCATGTTCGCGAGCTCTATCTTGACGAGCTCGAGGACCTTGTGGCGCGTCAGTTCCCGGCAATGCGCATGTATGGGCAGCGCATGGCGGTATGCTCGACCATCGTTGCTGTAGAAGGGGCCCAGCGTGAAGCGGCATATCGAGGCTTGACCGACACCGGAGAGGTCGTGGAAGAGCGCGTCGCCTCGACGCGTGATGCGGTCTACTTCATCGTGGTAGCCGCTGCGGATCAATCCATCCTGTCTGGCATGCCAGCATCGGTTCTTTACTCCGAGGTTGAGGATATCTATGCGCTTCAGCATCGGACTGCGCGATGGGCGCAAGGCGTAGATGGAGAGCGCGAAAAGGCGGTGCAGTGGGCACGCTCGCTAGAAGCGGATCTGCGCAAGTCTCAGGGCGAGTACCGGCGTATTGAGAAGGAGTTCGAGGGGCGGACACGGTGGGCTCTCGAATTGAACGCCATCGTAGAGAGCATAGGAGGCGCGCAAGGAGCGGAGGCCATGCGTGGAGAGATCGATCGACTGCGAGGTCTCAATGCCGACTTGGCGGCCGAGAGCGGCCGGCTAACCCGGGAGCGAGACGCGGTCGTCTTGCAGCTCGGTGCAGTAGCAGCGAAGCGAGACGCAGTCGCCTCGCAACTGGAGGCAGTAGCGGGAGAGCGAGACGCAGTCGCCTCACAGTTGCAGGCGGTAGCGGGAGAGCGAGACGCAGTCGCCTCACACCTGCAGGCGGTAGCGGCGGAGCGAGATGCGCTGATCGTCGCCAGGGATGAGGTCTTGTCTCGTTTGGAAGACGAGCGGCGCGCGGCGCGTTTCCATGCCGATTATCTGCGTGAGGCACTCGAGACCGCCGATCAGAGTCTTGCGCAGAAGCTGCAGCTCTTCGAAGGCTTGCGACAAAGGACAGGTTTGGCCTCGCCGGCAAAGAGCAGTGGCGGCACGGAGCTTGAGATCAGGCAGATCATCGCCAGCTATGACGACCAGTTGAACGGTCTCAGCGAGACATTGAACAGGGTGCTCGAATCGAAATCCTGGCGCTTCACAAGGCCCATGCGTTTTGCGTCGAGACTGCTGCGAGGTGATGCGCCTGCGGTCCTTGCTTCTTTGCGTGGCTCTTCTCTTGCTCGCCATCGATGGTTGGCGCCATTCGCGCGGCCTGTACGCAACTGGTTGTTGAGTCAGAGCAAGGAGAGCGTGCAGCCGCCGGCGGATCTGTCATTGCCTGCGGTGCTGGAAAGCGGCGACGAGATCCTCAGGTCCCTGTCCTTCCCTGCGTGTGATGCGCCAGAGGTCAGTATCGTCATCCCTGCTTATGGGAATCTGCCGCATACCCTCTCGTGCCTGCAGTCAATCGCGAAGTATCCGCCTGCCGCGACCTACGAAGTCATTGTGTTGGAGGATGCGTCCGGCGACCCGGACATCGAGAAACTCGAGTCGCTGGTTGGATTGCGCTTCCATCGGAACGCGGAGAATTTAGGCTTCTTGCTGTCCTGCAATCAGGCTCTCGAGCTGGCACGCGGGCGTTATGTGTATTTTCTGAATAACGACACCGAGGTCCGGCCGGGCTGGCTGGATGCGATGCTCGATGTTTTCGAGAAGCACTCGGATTGTGGCATGGTCGGTTCCAAGCTCATCTATCCGGATGGTCGTCTGCAGGAGGCGGGTGGCATCGTCTGGCAGGACGGATCGGCTTGGAACTATGGCCGCTTGGATGATCCGTCTCTAAGCCAGTACAACTATCTGCGGCGCGCGGACTACTGTAGCGGCGCCAGTCTGCTCATCACGACGGAGTTGCTGCGCCGATTGGGTGGATTCGATCCCGCGTTCGTGCCGGCGTACTGCGAGGATTCGGATCTGGCATTCCGGGTGCGGCAGGTCGGACTCGAGCTTTACTACTGCCCGGCATCTGAGGTCGTGCATTACGAAGGGATTTCTCACGGAACCGATACCAGCAGCGGCACGAAATCCTATCAAGTGGCCAATCAGCGCAAGCTATACGAACGTTGGAAGGCCGAGTTGTCCCAGCATCCGCAGAATGGCGAGCACGTGGTTCTGGCGCGTGATCGTGGCTGGCAACGCGAGACGATCATGATCGTCGATCACTACGTACCGCAGCCGGATCGTGACGCTGGGTCGCGAACGATGATAGCGTTTATCGATGCACTGATTGCCCAGGGCTGTCTCGTCAAGTTCTGGCCCGATAATCTCTACTACGATCCTGTGTACACGCCGCCGCTGCAAGCGAGGGGGGTGGAGGTAATGTACGGTGGCCAATGGGTGGGCGGCTTCGCTCGCTATCTTGGCGAGAATCCTCACATCGGTGCCGTGATGCTCTCGCGTCCGCATATTTCCGAGCACTATCTCGAGGCATTGAAGCAGAATCCTCATGTTCACTCCGTTTACTACGGGCACGATCTGCACTTTCGTCGCATGGAGATGGAAGCTCGGCGTAATGGAGGAGACGATTCCGACGCACGCGATATGGAACGTCTGGAGCGCAAGATATGGAGCTCGGTGAATTGTGTTCTATATCCATCACCGGAGGAGACGAGTGATGTCCGCATGCTCGCTTCGGATGTCGACGTGCGCACGATCCTTCCCTACGCATTCGATGTCTTCGAGGAGGATGCCGTCCCGGCCCATCGAAGTGGAATTATCTTCGTGGCGGGGTTTGCGCACGGCCCCAACGTTGATGCCGCGCGATGGCTAGTCGAAGCGATCATGCCTCTCGTATGGGAGGCGCGGCCGGATGTCAGACTGTCTTTGGTCGGCTCCAATCCTACCGCTGAAGTGCTTGCGCTGGCCGGATCTCACGTCGAGGTGACAGGATTCGTCAGCGATGACGAGTTGACCAAGCGTTATGCCTCCGCACACGTGGCGGTGGTGCCGCTTCGGTTTGGTGCGGGCGTCAAGGGCAAGGTCGTTGAGGCAATGCAGCAGGGGGTACCGATCGTGACCACGCCCGTCGGTGCACAAGGTCTTGATGGTCTAGAACGTGTTGCTTCGATCTTGGATGAACCTGAAGCGATTGCGGCGCAGTTGGTGAGCCTGATGGCAGACGACACACTTTGGATACGGCGATCCAGGGACGCGGCGGCCTATTGTCGCGCCCGCTTCTCGCGCGAGGCCCTTGGGCGCGCGCTGGCGTCTGCGTTCGCTAGGGAGGCTGCGCGATGATTGTTCGTTCACGTGCACCCCTGCGCCTTGGGCTGGCGGGAGGAGGAACCGACGTATCGCCGTTCTGCGACCAGTTCGGCGGTCACGTGATGAATGTCACTATTGATAAGTATGCCTACGCGACGCTGGATCCTTCGCCGCAGGGAAAGGCGGAGTTCTACGCGCAGGATGCCGACGTCTATGAGTGCACGGATCCTGCCGAGGTCGAAGCCGTGGCCGGCCCTTTGCAATTGATGAAGGGCGTCTACTTGAGGGTCAGCGAAGAGTTCCTCGGTGGCCGGCGGCCTGCGGTCCGCATACGTGCGCATTCTGACGCTCCGCCCGGATCAGGACTGGGATCCTCGTCCACCATGGTGGTGGCGATGGTCACAGCTTTTGCTGAGTATTTCTTGTTGCCTCTGGGGGAGTATGAGATCGCACAGCTCGCATATCGCATCGAGCGAAGCGACTTGGGCCTGTCGGGGGGGAAGCAAGACCAGTACGCCGCGGCGTTCGGTGGTTTCAATTTCATGGAGTTCTATGCTTCGGATCGCGTGATCGTGAATCCACTGCGTATCAAGGAATGGATATGGAGCGAGTTGGAGATGGGGCTTGTGCTGTATTTCACTGGTGTTTCCAGGGAGTCGGCGAAGATCATCGACGAGCAATCCCGCAACATCCACGAGGGCCGCGTCACTTCGCTCGATGCCATGCACCGACTGAAGGAAGAGGCCAGCCAGATGAAGGAGTCCCTGTTGAAAGGTGACTTCGAGAGACTCGCTCAGGTGATGCAGTCAGGCTGGGAAGCCAAGAAGCAGAGTGCGAGTAGCATCAGTAACCCGATGATCGATGAGATTGAAGCGTTGGCGATGCGACATGGCGCCCGTGCGACCAAGGTGTCGGGTGCTGGCGGCGGCGGTTTCATGATGTTCCTATGTGATCCGGCCAACCGCCTGCCTCTGGTGCGCGCTTTGTCCAGTGCTGGCGGCACCGTGTTTGACACTCACTTTACGGATCAGGGGGCTAAGGCATGGAAACTGGGATGACAAAGCAGTATATCGAGGCCGAGTTTGCCAAGGCGCTGGCCAATTTCCAGAAGATGCAGAGCGACCCGGCATTGGCCGCGCAGATCGAAGCCGCCGTCTCATTGTGTGTGGACGCTTTGCGCAATGGCCGGAAAATCATGTTTGCCGGTAATGGCGGCAGCGCCGCCGATGCCCAGCACTGGGCTGGGGAGCTTGTGAGCCGCTTTTACTACGATCGGCCAGGTTTGCCCGGCATCGCTCTCACCACAGATACGTCGATTCTGACGGCGATCGGGAACGATTATGGCTATGACTACGTGTTCGCCAGGCAGGTCGAAGCTTTGGCTCAGGATGGGGATGTGCTCGTCGCTATCTCTACCTCGGGCCGGTCGAAGAACATCCTGAGCGCTTTGGATGCATGCGAGCGGAAGGGCGTGAAAGTGATCGGATTCACGGGGGGGCAGGGCGGTGAGATGGTGCATCGCTGCGAAATCTGTTTCCGGGTGCCTTCCGACGAGACGCCTCGTATTCAAGAGGGGCATGAGTTCATTGGCCACCTGCTGTGCGCTTTGATCGAAAGCGCCATGTTTCCAAGGTGAGCATGCGCTGCGACGAGGTGCTGATCCTGGCGGGTGGACTCGGCACGCGCTTGCGTAGCGAAGTGCCCGATCTGCCTAAGCCACTGGCGCCGGTGAACGGCAGGCCTTTTCTCTCGTATCTGCTCGATCGATACGCAAACGTCGGCATGCGGCGTTGCATCCTCGCGACCGGCTATCTGGCCGAGATGATCCATCGAACCGTAGGGGATCGCTGGGCGGGGATGGAGATCGTGTACTCGCACGAGGACGAACCATTGGGAACGGGGGGGGCGATCGCAGCTGCTACGCGCTTGGCCGCGGGCGGTGGTTTGCATGTGTGCAATGGCGACACGTATCTCATCTACGCGCCGTCGGCGCTGGAGGCGGCGGCCGCGGACGGCATGGCGATCGCCTTGGCGCAAGTAGAGGATGTGTCCCGCTATGGCGCCGTCGCTGTCGACAAAGGCAGAGTGCTGCGCTTCGAAGAGAAGCGCGCCGGCGGTGCAGGATTCATCAATGCGGGAAGCTATTTTCTTGACGCAGAAGCGTTATCGCGTCTGCCGCAGGGGCGAGCGTTCTCGTTCGAGAAGGAGGTTCTCGAGCCTGAAGCGGCTGGCGGGCGAGTGGGCGCCCTTGTCGAGACGAGCGGTTTCATCGATATCGGTGTTCCCAGCGATTTCAGGCGTGCGCAAGCCCTTTTCGCGCCAGGTGACCGCTGATGAATGCCTGCCGCCCGAGGATAGAAGGGGTGTCGCCAGGTCCGCTGTCATCCGAGCGAAGGCCGGCGATCTTTCTCGATCGGGATGGCGTGATCAACATGGATCACGGATACGTCAGCACCCCTGAGGCAACTACCTGGGTGCCAGGTATTTTTGATCTCTGCAGGTTGGGCCAAGAGCTCGGCTACGTGCTGCTCGTGGTGACCAATCAGGCAGGCATAGGCAGGGGGCTGTATACGGAGGCCCAGTTCAGTTCATACACGCGTTGGATGCTGGGTGAGTTCGCGGCGCGGGGTATTTCGCTTTCCGCTGTTTATTATTGCCCGCATCATGCGGATGCCGGCGTTGGCGACTACAAAGCGATCTGCTGCTGCCGCAAGCCTGCCCCCGGCATGTTGCTGGCCGCCAAAGAGGATTACGGTCTGGACCTGCGACGCTCGGTGATGATTGGGGACAACGTTTCGGACATGCAGGCCGGCCTTGCGGCAGGCGTTGGAACATGTGTGCGGCTGCTTCATGGCTCATGTAGTCTGCAGGCGGGGTTGGGATTTAGGCAGGCAATGGACCTGTCGGAAGTTGCCGGTCATGTTCGCGCGGCAGCAGCATCAGTATCGAACGCCTCATAGCGCGGAAATTGAATTAGGACGATCGGCTTGGTTTTGTCGTGCACTTGGGTTGTAGTCAGCAAGGAGTGCGGTGATGCAGGATTCACAAGAAGATGCATCGTCTCGATTGACCAGCGTCGCGAGCGATTCCGTTGGCTGCCTGCTTTGCGGCGATGTGGCTTCCAGCATGCGCAACGTGGACGGCGTCGATTATTACGAGTGTCCCGCCTGCGATTTCGTGTTTGCGGATCCGGTGTTCATCGAGCGCATCGATCGGGGCATGGCGAGCCGCGAGTACGACCAGGACTATTGGGCGTCCGAACTCGCGTCGGCAAGACAGCGCTCTTATGGCTCGAGCCTAGCGCGGCTTGCGGAGGCACTGCTCTATTGCACGGTGCCGGTCAACAAGTTCATCGATATCGGGGCCGGGCCGGGCTATCTTCTTGATGCCCTCAGCGAATATCTGCCATCCAGTGCCGACGTCTTCTATGGCGTAGAAAAGTTCCCGCCTTCTGAAGAATACGCAACAGACAACAAGAACTACATTCGAGCCGATCTATCCGATGTGGAGATGAAGTTCGAGTGTGGTGTATGTGTAGAGGTCATTGAGCATCTCACGCCTAGCATGGCGAGAGCGCTGGCAGCATCGCTTGCGAAGGTGTCTTTGCCCGGGTCTCTCTATCTGTTCAATACTGGACTCACCGACTACGTTCGATATGAAGATCCCGGCTATCTAGATCCGTTTCGGCGTGGTCACATCACGTGCTGGTCCGTTCGGGCTGCTTCCCAGGTGTTCGAGCCGCATGGGTTTGTCGTCCGGCCGCTGGTCGGAAAGAGCTGGGCGTTCGTTGTCGAGATGCCAGGTGTGCCTGAGCGGATGGAGGTTCCTCTCGCCGATCGCATATGGACCGCTGAACTCCGTAACACGGGATTGCTGCGCGACACCAGGATGGGGGATGTGATGTACATCCTGGGCAGAGAAAGCGCGCGCGCCTATCGATAAACCCGTGCGTTTCCGTCGATGGCATCTCTTTGTCGCTTAGGCGAAGCGAACTCGCTGCGCGTTCTGGAGTAAAGCGTCACGCGTGCCGAGCCATGTGGTGTTTGTACATCGATCGAGACTGCGCCGCTGTGCACGGGCGCTCGCGTGGTGTTTACCCTTAGAGTCTTGGTCTCCGTGGCGATGGTTGTGCCAAGTGCCGCGATCTTCGTTCGCGGGACACTGTGAAGCGGAGCGGAACGCTTGCTATCATGCGGATGTGAAGGGGACGTGATAGGAAGGTTGCAGTTTGAGGGCGCCAATCATCGCCAGGACGGCCGCGACGAGCCGTTTCGTCATACTCATGTGTGTTATCGGAGCCGCGGTGGGAGCGGCGAGCAGATGGGTCGCCCTTGGCGATGCGCCCAGCCTGTTGGGCGTTGCGCTAGATGCGATGTTCACGTTGTGCTTTCTTTGGCTGATCAAGAAAGGGGGAGGCACCAGGACGCAGATCGTCGCTGCGCTGTGCGTTTGGATCCTCGTCTTCCAGTTCACGCATCTCGTAAAGCTGTCTGTGCTGGGCGTGCCCGCGTTCTTCGGCGATCTGTCGGCGCTTCGCGTATTGATGAGTGTGTCGGCTCCTTCGCATGTGGCCTTGTTCGCTGCCTCGATCGTACTTCTGTTGCTGGTGCTGGCGTTCGGCCTGTGGCCGGCGAGCCGGAAGCAGATGTTGTGGCCTCTCGCCGCGTTGTCGATGCCGTTGGCGTTGGGCGGTCTCAAGAATCAAGTGCAACACGTGATTTGAAGTCGATGATTTCCCTCTCCATCACCTGGGCTGGTGTTGCCCAGCCGAGCGTCTTGCGCGGTCGCCCGTTCATC